>JAFGHX010000039.1 GCA_016929905.1 Kiritimatiellia bacterium | reverse complement strand
AGGCCTTCCAGGCATTCCCCCAAGCGCGCGCCTTGCCAGAGGCGAAAAGAGCACCGCCATACGTTAGCGTATTTGCGTCGGGCAGTATTTAGCCAGGCGGAACATGAAGTCAGCGGGGAACTTGTCGGCATGGCGTTTGACCGCCTGGTTGAGCACTTTCGTCTGCACCCCGTAGATCGTTGCGAGATCAGCATCAAGGATGACCTTCTCGCCACGAATCGTGAAGATTCGATCGCGGAGGCCGTCCGCATCGTACTTGGCGGGCAGTTCGCTCATGTTGCGCGTTGCTTGACGTTGGACGTCAAGCGTTGGCTTTCCCCACGACCCGGGCCAGGCGCTCACCGCCAGGTATCCCGTTTCAACTGCGCGGCGGATGACGCCAGGCCTCGACAGTCCCTGCGCGGCTGGCGCTATTCCGCGGCGCCGCTTTCGGCGGGCTGGGCGTCGGGGTTCTCGTCCACGGCGTGCCGGCGCAGGCGGTTGACGTCGTTGGCGATGGAGAAGATGGCGAGCGTCCATTCCGCCGACAGCCGCGTGGCGACCACGGCGAAGAAGCCCAGCACCCAGAACCCGGCCAGCAGGAAGATACCGGCCAGGAACGCGTTCTGGATGGGCACCTGCTGGAACATGAAGCGCACCGGTTCGCCGCCGAGCCAGCGCAGGATCATGGCCGGCACGCTCATCACGCCCAGCGCCACAAACGCCATCTCGCCGAGCGCCTTGAACAGGATCGCCACGATCGGCATGACGACGTAATCGGAGTCGGGCAGGCTTTTCACCTCGCCCGCGCGGATGAACAGCACCTTGACAGCGAGGAACGCGGCGTAGAGGAAGACCAGTTGCCAGATGGCGTAGCCTATCCAGCCGAAGAAGCCGAGCGCGCGCATGAATCCCCAGGCGGGGAACCATTTCACGAGCAGGAACAGGCCCAGCACGACCGCGGCGACCTGGAAGAAGGTGCCCAGCGTCTTGCGCACGAGCGCCCCGCTGCTCAGGGCCTTGAGGATCGCATCGAGGTTCGTCGCCTTCAGAAACACATCCAACGCGCTCGCCATTTGAGGTCCTCCTTTGCTGGGCGGCAATCACACAGACTGCATTCGACTCGACAGTCTGCTATTTGACACCGATCGCAGGCGGTTTGCAAGCCTGGAATGGCGGCGGCACGCGGCGGAGCAGAAGTGCCCGCGAAAAGGCCCGCCTTCGCCCGGAGGCTACGGCGTGGCACAGCGCGAAAGGCACGCGAAAGGAGATGTGTCTCTCGCCCGCTCGCAGACTCGCTCGAGCTCGCAGAGGTCGCGGAGGAGCGGCCGGCAGTTGGCCGGAGCGTTCTGACGTGCCTGCGGTTGTTGCGGGAATCGAAAGGATTGCCACGCCGCGGCATTATGAGTGCCGATACGACGTGTTCAGCGGCGTGGCCATCCTCGATTCCCGCAACGAGCGCCTTCAGAATGGGAAGAGAATGCGGACGCAGCAACTTTGAGTTGTTTGCGCGGCGGAGGACGTGGTGGTTGGGAGCGGTGCCGTCGCGCAAACCGTTCAAAGTTGCTGCCGTGTTCGGCTGAGCGTGTTCTGTGTTTCGCGCGCTTTTCGCGTGGTTTCGCGGGCAGAAACAAGGACGGTTGCCTGCCGCGCGCGCGGGCACGCATTGTGACGCCGGGGGACCCGGGCCGGCGGCCCGGAGGAAGCGGCGGGACGCCGCTTCTACCTTTCCCGCCGTTCGCGCGCCTCGTTCACGCGCAGGGGCCGGCCGCCGAGCATGGCGCCGTTGAGCTTGACGATCGCGTTCTGGGCCTGTTCGTCGTCCATCTCGACAAAGGCGAACCCGCGCGACTTGCCCGTGTCGCGGTCCACGATCAACTTGCACGAGTGTACGGTGCCCTGTTCGGAGAACAGGTTCTCGATATCCGACTCCGTCGCACTGAACGCCAGGTTTCCCACATACAAGGTCTTCATACGTTCCGACTGCTCCTCATGATCGCTTCATAGTCGCGCGGCGCCGCACGAGCCGCCGCTGTTCGGCTCAACGCGGGGCTCTGCCGCGCCGTTGACGACCCAAGAAGCGCGCAATACTACAGGACGATACGAGGGGTGTCCAGTTCTTTTTGGCCTTCTTCGCCGCCCGCACGCGCGGCCCAAGAGCGCCCTTCTCGAGAACGGCGACACGGACGAACACGGACGAACACGGACAGTCACGGGCCCGGACCACGGATACGGAGCACGGACACCTGATAACCGCGCGCGGGTGCAGGCGCTTCAGCGCGCCGCCGGCGCGGCGAAGAGCGGGTGCCGGCGCGCGGCGCCGCGCCGCTCGACGGACTGCCAGAATGCGACGAATGCGGCGGTGAAGGCGGTCATATCGACACCCGCGAAGGCTTTGGCGGTCGCCTTGTCGCCGTCGCGGGTCTCCCACAGCGCGTCGGCGTAGGTGTCGAGCAGGCCGGCGTAGGGGGCGGGCTGTTCCTGGCCGGCGGCCTTACGCAGGTAGTGGACGAGCGCCCAGGCCAGCAGCCGTTTTGCGTCCTGTACCTCCCGGCTGTCGCCGTCGAATTCGGGGTAGGGGGTGCGCAGGAGCGCCTCGAGCGTGGCGGCGTCGACCCGGCGCCGGCTGACCTGCTGCGCGAGCGCGACGCCTCTTGCTTGGTCTTCATCCACGCGCAGGCGGCCGTCGCGCACGAGCGCGTTCTCGAAGAAAGCGGCGTGCCCTTCACCGAACCAGGCGGCCGGGCGCACGGCGTCGAAGGCGTAGTACAGGTATTGGAGGAAGCCTTGGCCGAACGCGGCCCGGAGCAAGGGGTCGGTCTGGCTCTTGACCCCGGTCAGCTTGGTCGGCCGCAGGACCAGTTCGCGCTGGGCCGCCAGCCACAGCCCGGCGCTCCATTGGTGTTCGGCACCGACATAGGCCACGTACGCCTCGGGCGTCGCGAACACCTTGACCACGTTGACCACATCGATCGGTTTGCGGGCCGGTACAAGCTGTTCGTAACCGGCGCGCAGGTGTTCCATGTCGACCGTCAGTTGGCGGACGATATGGCGGTGGCGGCCTTGGGTATTGGAGACGAACATGAAGTGGGCCGTCTCCGTGCACCACCAGTCCGGCAGCCCGCTGATGGCCGCGATCACCTCGTTGCGGCTGGCGACATTCTGCTGGGACGGGTAGGTCAGTTTGATCTCGTCGCGCCCGCCGCCCTGCCGCTGGGACGAGCCCCGGGACGGGGTGGGGTGCGGCTTGACCGGCGCGTCGGCCGGCGGCGGTGCGGGGGCGATACCGGGGAAGAATTTCAGATGGATGGTATCGACCGCCTTGCGGAGGTCGATATCGGCGTTCAGGTCGAAATAGGCGAAGAACCACTGCCCCTCGACGTGGCGATAGGCGGGATGGGCCGACTTGGGCAGGAACGCATAGCCGATCTTGCTCGGGCGCTCCCCGTCGAAGGAGAAACGGAAGAGCTGTTCGAGCTGGAACGGGCGCGGCAAGACCGGCGCCCCCTTCGCGCCGGCCGCCCCCACGAAGTCGGCGGCCCATTTGGCGAGCGATTCCATGGTCCAGGCGTGGCCCTGCGCCGCGAATTCGGCGAGCGCCTGCTCGAACTCTTCGCGGGCGACATGCCGTTTCTCGAAGCCCTTGGGCAGCGGTTGGTTGATCCTGGCCAGGACGAGGTGGTTGTTGTGGCGGTCAACCCATTTGCCGGCAAGCTGCTGGTGCCGCCAGAGCTCGATCGGCTCGTAGCGTTGGGCGCGGAAGAGCTGGCCGTCCTTGGTGTAGCTGTAGGTGTGCACCGCCGGCGGATGCCGCGCCAGCTCGTAGGCGGAAGACATGATCTTGATCTGGAGCCCGGCCTCCGGCACGTCGACGCTGCCGGAAAACTGCATGTGCGGCTTTTGGGCTTCGCGGTCGGCCAGCGCGTGGGGGAGCGGAAGCAGGAGAGCCGCGATAGCGGCCACGAGAAGCGGTCCCTCCCTCTGTCGTGGTCTTTGTCGGAATCCTCGTCGAACCCGCCCGCACTCGGGACGCCGGCGAACTGCACGGCAAAGAAACTCCATAGAACACCTGTCGGCAAGACAATTGACGGACCGCTGCCTGACTGCGTCTGCCATTGTACAGGATGGTCGCGAGTGGCCGCAAGGCCATATTCGAGTGAGTCGCAGGCGCGGGTCCGCTTCGTGTCGGCGGAAGCGGACGACTTCCTTGTCTCTCTTCACAGGTTCTGGTACATCGGGTTGATTGGAAGCGGCAGGTTCCACCGACCGCGCAAGCCGAGGCCGGGGTCGGGGTTTGGGCAGGCGTTCGGTGAACGCCGTGCTACTGGGGGTAGGCCCGGCTTCACCGAAGCCGAGGCCGGGGTCGGGGTTGGGGCAGGCGTTCGGTGAACGCCGCCCTACTTGCCGAACATGGCACCGCGAGAACGACATGAGCAGACAACCAGTGACGATCAGTTTCTGGCGTGGCGCCCTTCCGCATTGGGAGGTGGTCGATGGGCGTTACTTCGTGACCGTCCGTCTCGCCAATAGCCTGCCACGTCGGGTCATCGAAGATCTTGCGGCTTTGTTGGGTGATGTAGAACAGAGCGATTACCTGAACAAGTCACGCAAATACTTCAACAAGATGGAGCAGTGGTTGGACAAGAATACAGGAGACGCGTGGTTTTCCTCGCCCGAGGTCGCGGGCATCGTGAAGGCCACAATCGAAAAATACTCTCGTCTCGGGTACTGGCACATGATCGCCAGCGTAACCATGCCAAACCATGTCCATTTGTTCTTCCGGTGCGGGAGCCGCCCGCTCAGTCAGGTTATGCGGGACTTCAAACGATATACAGGTCGCGCCTGCAATCAGGTCCTGAACCGAAAAGGTATGCGCTTCTGGCAGCGCGAGTGGTTCGATCACTGGTCGCGTAGTGTGCAGGAAGACGACAAGATTGTGTCGTACATTCGGAACAATCCCGCACGGGCGGGATTGGTTCTCCGAGAAGATGCATGGTTGCTGTGAGTAGACCCGGTTTCACCGAAGCCGTGGCCGGGGTTGAGGTTAGGGCAGGCGTTCCGCCTTCGCGACAACGCCGCGGCGGACGCCGTCGGAGAACGCCGCGCTACGGCGCGAAGAGCAGATTGCGTCGTGCGCGGGCGCGGCGGCTTGCCGATTTCCAGAATTGGACGAGCTCGTCGCGGAACGCCGCCAGGTCAATCCCCGCGAAGGCCGCCTCGGTGGCCTGGCCGGCGTCGCGGGTCTGCCACAGCGCGTCGCCGTAGCGGTCCAGCACGCCCGCATAGGCGGGCGGCGCCTCGGGATCCAGCCCCTTGCGCAGGTAGTAGACGATGCCCCAGGCGACGGCATAGCGCTGGAGCTTGACGTCGAGGCTGCCGGCATAGAAGTCCGGATAGCTCATCGCCAGGATGGCGCGGATCCGGTCGGCCGTCAGCCAGTCGCTCTCGATAAGCTCGCGCAGCGTCTTCAGGTGCCGGCGCCCCTCGTCGATGCTGACTCGGCCGCCTCGCAGTTCCGCATTCTCGAAGAACACCGCATGGCCTTCATTGAACCAGACGGCGGGCCGCACGTAATCGAACGCGTAGTCGACGTACTGGTGGAACGCCTCGTGGAAGGTGGCGCGCGGCACGGAGTCGCGGTCTTCGGCAGACTGGCCGCCGAACGTGGGCCGTACGACCAGCTCTTTCTTGGCGGCCATCCACAGCCCGACGCTATCCGCGTGCAGCGGGCCGACGTACCGCGTGTAGGCCTCGGACTCGGCGAACACGCGGATGACGCTGATGGTCGTGATGGGCCGGCGCGCGGGGATCAGTTGCGCATAGGCGGCACGCAGTTTCTCGATGTCCGCCTGGAGCTGCTGCACGAGCCGGCGGTGGCGGGTGCCGAGATCGGAGAGAATGATGTAGTGGGGCGTCTCGACATACCACCAGTCTTTCATGTTGCGGATGCTGTCGCGCACCTGCTTGCGGCTCGCCTCGAACGGCTGAGAGGGGCCGCCGCCGACGAGGGTTGCGGGATTCTGGAACGTGTCCGACGGCCCGGCCGGCGCGACGATCGCGATGGGGCTGACAGACCCGAAGAATTTCTCGCGGATCGCCTGGCGCGCCGCGTCGCGGTCGGCGCCCGGCGCGAGTGTGAAGCGGGCGAACAGCCAGCTTGACGGGGCGGGCGCGTGACCGGGCATGGGCCGGCGGACACGGAACGCATAAGCCAACGTTGCAGGTACCGGTTCGGCGAGGTCGAACTGCAGCAGGTCGCTCACCGCGAGAGGGCGGGGCGTGACGGGGTGCGCGGCGGCCGTTTTCGCGCCCGTGAAGTCGGCGACCCAGAGCGCCAGTTCCGGCTCCGTCCACCCGTCGCGCACGCGTTCGGCGGCTTCCGTGGCCTTGGCGTCGTATTCCGTCAGCGACACGTGCTCATGCGGGAACCCTTCGGGCAACGGGCAGTTGATGCGGGCCAGCAGCAGCGTGTTACCGGCGCCGTCGGCCCAGCTCCCCGCATGCTGGCGCTGCCGCCAGAGGTCGAGTGGGGCGTACATTTCCGTCTTCCAGCTCTCGGTCCCCTTGGTGAAGCGGTAGATCTCGACTTTGGGCGGGGTGGGCGGCGTCTCGCGCGCGTGCGGCATGAGCTTCAGGCGCAGGCCGATCTGCGGCAGATCGGTCTGTTTCACGAACCGGAGTGGCGCGGCACAGGCCGGCGTGAGTGCGGCGACCAGGAGCCCGAGCACCGCCAGTGCGGTGCCTGCGGTTGCCATTCGTCTTCCTGCCGCCTGTGGCCGGGCGAGGACGCCCGGCCTACTTCGGCACGGGGCTGCGTGGGATGTGGCGATGGGGGTAGGGCGGCCGTCCTCGGCCGCCTGAAGCCGGGCGAGGACGCCCGGCCTACTTCGGCACGGGGCTGCGTCGGGCGTGGCGATGGGAGTAGAGCGGCCGTCCTCGGCCGCCTGAAGCCGGGCGAGGACGCCCGGCCTACTTCGGCACGGGGCTGCGTCGGGTGTGGCGATGGGAGTAGGGCGGCCGTCCTCGGCCGCCTGAAGCCGGGCGAGGATCCGCCTTCGCCAAGCTTCCGCCTTTGCGCGGCCTCCGGCGGACAGGCTGCCCGGCCTACTTGGTGCGGCCGCGGGGAGGTTGCCGGCTCCGCCAGTACCCCGTCCGCCCGGTCCGGCGCCGTTGATTCTCATGACGATGTCCTCCGCCGTTCGCTCCCCGAGTATACGGCCGGCACGCGCGCGTGGCAATTGTGGACCTTCGGCGCCAACGATCGGTTCTTCCGACCGGACAACACAGGGCCCTTTCTTACCCGCGAAAACGCGCGAAAAGCTCGCGAAAAGGGAGAGGAAAGAAGGCTGTTGGGTTTGGGCGAGGGGCGTGCGTGTGCGGGGAGTTGTCGGAGCGCAGCGGATGCGCCCGTGGCGGATTGCGGGAATCGAAAGGATTGCCACGACGCAAGGGGCAAGAGTGAACCCGGGCTGATCGGCGTCGTGGCAATCCTCGATTCCCGCAAAGACGCCTTTCAGAGCGGAGTCGCGACACATGCTGCGTAAGGCCTTTTCGCGCTTCTTTCGCGACTTTTCGCGGGCAAGAACGAGGCAGGCGCAACGCTCAACGCGGCGGCTGCTCCGACTCCCGCAATCCGCCACGGGCGGGCCGGCGCCGGCCGCCGCCCGCACTCGACACTCGACACCCTTATGCCGACCCTCTACACTCATCGCGTGCGGAAGATGGCGGGGAGGCCACATGACGAACTTCAAGAAGCCGGCAAACGGATGGCGTGGGACGCTGGTGTGGCTTGTCGGGGCGGCGCTGCTGATCGGCGGCGCGACGGCGGCCCAGGAGGACGAGGGCAAAGAGGAGAGCCCGGGCAAGACCACTCCGAATCTCGAAGACGTACTGAGGCGAGCCAAGGAATGGGAGTTTCTCGTCGAGGAACGGAAGAAGCTGAAGGCCGAGATCGAGCAATTGCAGGCGGACCTCGCCGCGGAACGCGCGCGCGCGGCCGAGTTGGACGAGAAGAACGCAGGGCTGCGCGCCGATCTGGAAACGGCGGGCAAGGCGAACCAGACGCTGAAGGAGAAGATCGAGGGGCTGCGCAACACGATTCGCGAATGGCTCTACGGCAAGATCGAGCTGTACGAAGTGTGGGAAGGCGATACGCTGGAGTCAATCGCCGCGGACCCGCTGGTGTACGGCGATAAGAAGAAAGCCGATTGGATCCGGCGCGCGAACGAGGGGCGGGTCAAGAACCTCGACAAGCTGCGGGCCGGCGATGTGCTGCTTGTCCCGTCGTTTCAGCCGGACCGCAAGTATGAGTTCTGGTAGGGCGGCGGAGCCGGATACCGGGAGCCGGGTGCCGCCCGCCTTCGCCAAGGCTACGGCGGGTCTTCGCTTCGCTCCGAGATGCCGGGCTTGCCCTCCGAAGCCTTGGCGAAGGCGGGTGTGTGACACGGGGAGAGTGCGGATGATATCGCGAGAGCTGGCCAGACTGGTGGCGCCGCTGGCGTTGGTTCAACGCGTGTTGTGGGGCGCGATGCTGGCCACGCTCGCCGTCTACGTGGCGGTCGCGTTTGTGGTCGGGGGTCGTGACGGGGCCCCGGCGCAGAACATGCCCCAGGCCGGCCGATGGGCCTTGTGGTGCCTGGGACCCGCGCTGGTCGCCGGCGCCTTCGCTGTGCGGCGCCTGCTGTTCTCCGACGCCCGCATTCGCACGATACTGGCCCAGCCCGTCGATGCGGCCGTGCTGGCGTCGAATCCGCAGACCGGTCAGGTCGACACGAAGCGGCTGGAGGAATTGAAGGCGCTGGAGGAGACGGACCAGCGGCTCTACGGCCTGGCGCGCCGTTCGCTGATGGGGCACCTCCTCTCGTGGGCGCTGGCGGAATCGTGCGGGCTGATGGGGCTCGTGCTGGCGATTGTGGAGCGGGCGCCGCGTACCATGCTCCCGTTCGCCGCCGTCTCGATGCTCGGCATGCTCGGCCTGGCGCCGCAGCTGCAACGTCTGTTGGACCGGGCCAGACAGTTGGCCGTGCGAGACAGCTTTCGGGAATGAGCCGGTGTGGATGAAGCTTTGTCCCGCCACCCCGCGAGGACTCGGGGCAGGCAGGCCGCGCGCGCCGAGTTGTCCGCCATAGCTCGCAGAGCGACGGCGGAAGCCAGGAGGCACGACGGCGAAGGCGGGTTCTCGAGTGCAGCCGGAGGCTGATCGGCCTCCGGCCGAGAGTTCTCGAGTAAGTTCTCGAGTAAGTTCCCGAGTAAGTTCCCGAGTAAGTTCCCGAGTAAGTTCTCGAGCAAGTTTCAGGAGGAGGCCGGACACTCGGCACGATGCGCGATTACCTCTCAGAAAAGAACCTGTTGAAGGCGGCGGCGCTTGGTGCGGTTGTGACGCTGATGGCCGTGCCCCGGATTGAGGCCGGCGGGCTGCGGGTAGGGGTCTTTGCGGTGGGCGCCTTTCTCGGCTCGACGCTGGTCGGCGGCATGGCGACGGCCTGGGGGACCCGGGCCGGCATGTGCGGGCTGTTCCCCGACACGCGCCGGATCCTGTACGGATCGGCGGCGGCGGCGTTGCTGGCGTCGGTGCTGATGCCGTTGGCCGCGCTGTTCGATCCGATCCTGAAGGCGGCCGTTGCGGAGGCCGGCGGTGAACGGCTGCTCAGCCTGCAGTTCCCCGACACGGCGTTCGGGGTTCTGGCTCTGATCTTGTGGTCGGCAGGGTTCAGCACCCTGTTCTTCGCCGCGGCTTCGGTCTCGTTCTTCGCCCGGGTCTGCCGCCGCCAGCACATCGCCATCGCGCTCGCCGTCGGGCTGCAGGTGCTCGTGCGGTATCAGCAGCTCGCCGGCGGCGGGGTCAGCCACGGCGTGCCACTCTTCCTGGCCGAGTCCATCGTCGCCGGCCTGGTGCCCTGCCTCCTGTTCGCGCGTGCGGGCATCATCCCGGCGGCCGTCTTCAACGCCGTGCTCGATGCGCGGCATTTGTGGCGGGTCTGGGGGGGGTGAGGCGGATGCCGCCGTTCATGAGAGAGAAACTTGCTTGGGTGAGTTCTCGAGCAAGTTTTCGAGCACGTTCAGGGCCTTCACTTCTTCAACAGACTCCGATGCAGGATAGCGCCTTTTCCATCCTCCGAATCGTTCTGATACACATCGCTGCTCTCGCGCATGTAGTTGCCGTTCTGTTCATACGCTTTGAGCGGCTGTTTGGCGGCTTGCGCGGCGGCCTCGTAGAACGCGCGGATTTGCTTGCCGTCCGGCGGGGCGGCCCCGGAACCGGTCACGCCCTGAATGTCGAGCACGCAGGCTTTGAGCAATTTGTCCTTCACTTTGCCGAACAGGCCGGGGCTGCCGAACAGCTCCATGGCGTGCACCTCGCCGTCGACGGCGACGACCATGCCGACGACATGCCGGCCTTCGAGCGCCGGTAACAGCGTATTGGCGGTCTTCCTGTACGCGGCGGCCACCTCTTCGTCGGTCAGGGCGGCGCGGTAGCTGCCCGTCCGGCTCTGGGCGCCGACCTGCTCGTTCTGTTGGGCCACCTCGCTCCAGACATCGCTCTGGCCTTTGAACTGGACGGCGGCCTTCGCCTTGCGCCCGCCCATCGCCTTGCCGGAACTGAACGTCATGGCTTCACCGCCCGCGGCACCGCGCCCGGCCCGCCAGCGGCCCTGCTCGACGCAGCGCACGCTCACGCTCAGCTCGGCGCCGGGTTTGACAAGAACGTCGTGCGAAATCATCCGGTCCTGCTTGCCGCCGAGGATCACCTCGCCTGCGCAGATGTAGATCGGCGCAGTGCCCTTGTTGATGATGGTGACTTCCGGCACCGTCCCTGATCCCTTCTCGCTGATCACGATCGTCTTGGCGTCCGTCGCTTCGTCGAGCGTGAGATAGGCGTCCGCGCCGGCGGGCACGTTCCGCTCGATTGGGTAGACCGCGATGACCCCGTCGACCGCCGGCTTGCCGATCCGGTGTTTCTGATCGAGATCGTACGGGAATTCCGCCTTCTTCTCGGGCTCGCCTGCGCACAGAATGCCCGGAACCACGCCTAGAACCATCAACCCTGCAGCCGCCGCCAGCCGGTGAACCGCCAACTTCCGTGTGTTCATGTGTCCGCCCTCCTTTACCGAGAAGACTACATATGATTGGGGGCGCAGTTGTCATCAGGATGTAAAAGGGTCGTAAAGATATGGGGCATGGCGATACTCGGCACCCCTGTGTTTGCAGGTGTGTCGAGCCCTTCGGTGCACACAAGTTGTAGGACCACACCTGACCCGGAAGAGGGCCAATTTTCGCTTGCCTTTACCTTCCATATTGTGGTATCGTGCCAGTGGTATGTTGCTTCAAAAAGTAGCGGCCTAGGCGAGGACCATTCAACCAGGCGAGCCGGGCAAATCGGGTAGCGTTCGAATTGTCTTGGCGTGACGACGGGCATCCGTTCGAGTTGACGTCGCGTGCAGGGGCACAACGGGGTCGGAAGGGAGACGAAAGGGCGTCTGGTTCTGAACGGGCGGGTCCGGTCGGCGGGCCGTCAAATCAAGGAACGGCGCCATGAAACGAGCCCTGCGTGAGCGGGCGGCGAGCGTGCTGCTCATAGCCTTGTTCACGGCTGCTTTAGCCAAGACATCAGCGAGCGAAGATTCGCCGCCGGCCGCACCCAGCGCGCTGACGGCCTCGGGGGTGTCGGCCAGCGAGATCACCGTCACCTGGCGTGACAACAGCACCAACGAGGACGGATTCAAGATCGACCGGCGTGAGAGCGGCACGGTGACCTGGTCGGCCTTCGGCGCGGCAGCCAACGCCACGAGTCTGAACGACACGGGCCTGGCGGCCGACACCAGCTACTACTACAGGGCGCTCGCCTTCAACTCCGCGGGCGATTCGGACTACACCGACGCGGTATCGGCCCGCACGCAGCCTGCTCTCCTGAAGCCCGCCGCCCCGAGGGGACTGGCGGCTCAGCCCGTTTCCGCAGACGCGATCGGACTGAGCTGGACGGACGCGAGTGACAACGAGGAGGGGTTCGAGATCCGGCGCAGCTTGAACGGCGCGGATTTCGAGACGCTCGCCCCCGTGTTTGTCGCGGCGAACGTGACGACCTACACCGACGCGGACCTCGCGGCGGACACGACATACTGGTACAAGATCCGCTCCTACAACGCGGCGGGTAGCCTGGACTATACCGCGCCCGTCAGTGCGAGGACCCCGCGGGGCGTCTGGGGCGTGTTGGACGTGCGCGTCGCGGCCTCCTCGGACGACGCGGAGGAGGACTTGCGCACGGGGGGCATGTATCTGAACAGTTCCG
Source organism: Kiritimatiellia bacterium (assembly GCA_016929905.1). Taxonomy (GTDB): domain Bacteria; phylum Verrucomicrobiota; class Kiritimatiellia; order JAFGHX01; family JAFGHX01; genus JAFGHX01. The sequence continues at coordinate 45,623 of JAFGHX010000039.1, read as the reverse complement.
ATCTCGAACTGACCTACGACGGCCATGACCAGGCGATCGGGATGCGGTTCAACAACGTGGCGATCCCGCGCGGCGCGACGATCGTGAAGGCGTACCTGCAGTTCAAGGCGGACGAGACCGGCTCGACGGTCACCGTGTTGACGATTCGCGGGCAGAGCGCCGATAACGCCGGCACGTTCACGAGCGCGGCCGGCGACATCACGTCCCGTTCCGCGACGGCGGCGTCTGTAGCCTGGAGCCCGGCGGCCTGGACCGGCGTCGGTGCCGCGGGTGCCGCGCAGCGGACGCCGGACATCGCCGCGATCGTGCAGGAAATTGTGGACCGCTCCGGCTGGACCCGCGGCAATGCGATGGCGCTGTTGGTCTCCGGGACGGGCAAGCGTACGGCGGACTCCTACGACGGCGACGGCGCCGGCGCGCCGCTGCTGCACGTGGAGTACACGACGGCGACGGACACCGTCGAGATACGCCTCGCAGAATCGGACGACGATGCCGAGGAGCGCCCCGACGGGAGCCTGTACCTGACCAGTTCCGATCTCGAGCTGGTCTACGACGGGGGCGGCAATCAGGAGGTTGGGATGCGGTTCAGCGGCGTCGCGATTCCGCAGGGAGCCACGATCCTCGAGGCCTGGGTTCAGTTCAAGGTGGACGAAGTCGGCACCGCGTCGACGGCGCTCCGGATCGAGGGCCAGGCGAGCGAGGATGCCGCCGCCTTCACGGCGGCGGCGAACGACATCTCCTCGCGGCCGCGCACGGCCGCCTCCGTCGGCTGGAACCCGCCTGCGTGGAACACCGTGGGCGAAGCGGGCGCGGCGCAACGCACGCCGGACATCGCGGCGGTGCTGCAGGAGATCGTGAGTCGCGCCGGCTGGGCCGCCGGCAACCCTCTGGCGCTGATCGTGACGGGCAGCGGCGAACGTGCGGCCGAGTCCTACGACGGAGACAGCTCGGGCGCGCCGCTGCTGCATGTGGAATACGCCACGGGCGAGCCGCCCACCGTGGAATTCGCCGTCTCCGCCTCCGCCGGCGATGAGGGGACGTCGACCGTTGCCCTGACGCTGCGGTTGAGCCACACAACGGATGTGGCCGTCGCCGTTGGCTATGGCGCCACGGGCGGAACCGCCGCCGGGGCTGGTAAGGATTACATGCTTACGCCGGGAACCGTCACGTTTGAGCCCGGCGAAACTGACGCCGCCATCCCGATCCGGATCATCGATGACGGTGAGCCGGAGACGGATGAGACGGTTGTGGTGTCTCTCTCCGATCCCGTCAACGTCCTGCTCGGCGCCGGCACATCGCATACGTACATCGTTCATGATAACGATCCGGCGACCGGCGCGGTATGGACGGCCTACAACGACCTCGCTTGGTTCGCCGGGCAGACCGCGCGGAACATCACCACCTACACCACCACGAACGGGTTCCCGTCCGCGAACCCGACGGGCCGGCTTGTCGACTTCGAGACGGGCCTGGAAACACCGGCGGTGCTTTCGGTCCGCGGCGGGCGCGGCGTTTATGAGGACCAGGGCCGCCATCCCGCGGCGGGCACCGACGCATTCGCCGTATTCGACGGCAAGGCCGACGGCGCGGGAACCGTCTCCTACGGCGACGAGGATCTCGTTCTGACGCTTTCGGGGCTGGCCTCCGATTGGGTTTACGAAATCGTGTTCTATGGCGATCGGAACGGCGCCTACTATGTCGACACCAACGCCCGCCATCACTACGGCACGCTGGAAGGCGCCGTGAGCTTCCGCAACGAGAGCACTCCGGGCGCAGCCCGGCTGACGCATTTGGCGCCCGACGATACGTCCTTCTACAATGTCGGCTACAACGCCGACGCGGGGATCGTCACGCGGTTTGCACAAGTCAGCGCCGGAGCCGACGGGTGCGTCAGCCTGCGCCTCAGGCGCGATCGGGACCTGAAATACTACTCCTACGCCAACGCCGTGATGGTGAAGGCCGCCAAGCCATTGGTGGACGCGCAGGTCTTCGTCGATCGCAACGCGCCCGGCCCGGTCCATGACGGGCGGTCATGGTCGACGGCGTTTGTGACGATTCAGGAAGGCATCGACGCGGCCGTTGACGGCAACGTGGTGCTTGTGGCTGACGGCACGTATTCGGGCGTCGGCAACAGGGACATCGAATTCCGTGGAAAGGCCGTTACGGTCCAGTCGGAGAGCGGGGCCGAAGCGACGGTCGTGGATTGCCAGAGCTTAGGGCGCGGGTTCCTGTTCGCCGCCGGCGAGACGACGAACTCGGTGCTGTGCGGCATCACGGTATGCAACGGCCTGACGAACACCGGCGCCGGCATCTTGTGTTCCGGCGCCAGCCCGGCGATCAAAGAGTGTGTCCTTCGCGCGAACGTCGCGGACCGAGGCATTTCGGGCGCCGGGCTGGGCGGCGGGATCGGCGTTGTGGGCGCCGGCTCCGCCCCGGTGATCGAAGACTGCTTGCTTATCGGAAATACGGCCGTGCAGAGGGGGGCGGACGATCACGCGGGCGGCGGTGGCATCTACCTCGGGTCCGGGTCGGGCACGGTCCGGAACTGCACAGTCGTAAGCAACACGGCGTCGGGCAGTATGTGCCCGGCCGGCGGCGGGGTTCTCTGTGGTGGCGGCAGCCCCACCATCACCGGCTGCGTGGTGGCCGAGAACTCGGTCGAAGGCGAGTATTACGGTTACGGCGCGGGCATTTACTGCACAGCGACTCCGCTCATCGAGCAATGCTCGATCATCAGTAACCGCATGGCCGGGGCGTCGAGCCCCTGGGGCGGCGGCGGCGGGATATGCTGCGACGCACGCGCCGAGGCGACCATTCGCTACTGCCGCATCGAGGCCAACCGGATCGAGAGTTCACGCTACACGGGACAGGGCGGAGGTGTCTTTTGCCGGGGCGGCTCCACCTTCGATGACTGTCTCGTTCGCGGCAACGTGGTGGACGATACGGGCGATATCATGGCCTCGTACGGCGCCGCCATCTACGCGCGCGTTACAAGTTCCAGGTCGCCCACCTTCCGCAACTGCGTCATCTCAGACAACGGGGGATTCCTGTGTCAGGGCGCGATGTTTGTCGAGCGCGGCCGGCTCACGTTCATCAACACGACTGTCATAGCCAACAGGGCCATCTACGGGGGTGTGCTGGGTGGGAGCGGAGCATTGACGGCGTTCAATTCGGTCTTCTGGGACAACAGTGGCGAGGAGATCGCCGTCGGGTCGGCGGACGTACACTACTGCTGTGTCATGGGCGGCTATGCCGGGGAAGGCAACGTGGACGCAGATCCGAAGTTGGATGCTGACTACCACCCGACCGCGTCCTCATCCTGTATCGATGCCGGGACGGACAGGCCGGAGGTTGAGCGGGACGCCGCGGGCCGGCCGCGGCCGCTGGACGGCGATGCCGACGGCTTGGCGCAGTGGGACATCGGCGCGTACGAATTCGCGAACCCCGCGGCCGATACCGACGGCGACGGCGAATCGGACACGGACGAGTTCCTCAACGGCACGGACCCGCTTGACGCGGCCGATCCGCACGGTTACCAGGCTGTCTTCACGGCCTGCAACGATCTCGCATGGTTTGCGGGCCAGGTTTCGGCGAACATTACGACCTATACGAGTACCAACGGCGCAAGCGGCCTCACCAACAACGGCCGGTTGGTGCATCGCGATACCGGGGCCGGCGCGCTCGCTTTCCTTGAGGTGACGGGCGGCGGGAACATCTATGAGTTTCAGGGCGCCGCGCCCGCGCCGGGCACGGACGCACACGCCGCATTTGGCGGCAGCGTGGACTGCGCGGGCACGCTTTCCTACAGCAGTGAGGACCTTTTCCTGCGCCTTACGGGGCTTCGGCGGGAGCTGCGCTATGAGGTCGTCCTGTACGGCGACCGCGGCGAGAGCAGGTATGTGGGCACCGCGTCACGCTGCCACTACGGCACACTGTTGGGGGCCGATTCGTTCCGTAACGCCAGCAGCGACGGGGTCCTGCTCGTCTCCGATGTCGTTCCCGACGACACGGCTCTCTACAATGTCGGCTACAACAACCCCTACGGGTCCGTCACCCGCTTCCTCGATATCGACGCCGGCGCGGACGGCGAAGTCGTTCTTCGTGTCGCGCGCGATGTGTCGCACAGCTACTACACCTACGCCAATGCGCTGTTGGTCAGGTCTTACGCGCCCACCGCGTCCGTCCCGGTCGTCGAGTTCTCCGCGGCCGCAGCCGCGGTCGAAGAGGGGGCGGCGTTGAGCGGCCTGGAAATCACCGTGCGGAACCCGCCGGTCCTGAGTGTGACCGTCGACTGCATCGTCACGGGCGGCACGGCGACCGGGGGCGGAGCGGACTACACGTACGCCGCCGCGACCTACACGTTTGCGCCCGGCACAACACGCTTGCCTCTCCAATTGGCGGCGGTCGACGACGCGTTTTTCGAAGGCGACGAAACCGTTGAGGTGGCCTTGGCCAATCCGAGCAACGCTGAGCTGGGAGCCGTGACCAACTGCTCGGTCACCATCACCGAGAACGACCCGGCCATCACGGTCCAGTTCGCCGCAACCGCCTTGTCGGGCGCGGAAGACCATTCGCCGGCGCTGCTGGAAGTCGTGCTCAGCGAGCCGCCGAGCGTGCCCGTCGCGGTCAACTTCGGCGTGGCGGGCGGTACGGCGACCGGGGGCGGGGCGGACTACGCGCTGAGTACGCCTTCCCTGTTGTTCGCACCAGGCCAGATCGGCACGAACCTCGTATTGACGATCCTCGACGATGAAGTGCACGAACCCGATGAGACCGTGGTGATCACGATCCTGAGCGCCTCCCCTGTGCAACTCGGCGCGAACACTGCGTGCACCTGCACAATTGCGGATGACGATTTGCCGTCCGACAGTCCGTTTACCGCCTACAACGACCTGGCCTGGTTCGCGGGGCAGCCGGCACAGAATATCACGACCGTGACGACCACGAACGGGTTCCCTTCCGGCGTCGGCGAGGGGCGTGTGATCGACTATGCGACGGGCGAGAAATCGAACGTCAGGCTTTCGGTTGCCGGAGGTTCCGGCGTGTACGCCTCGCAGGGGCGGCACCCGGCGGCCGGCACGGATGCCTTCGCCGTGTTCGACGGCAAGACTGACGGGGCGGGCACCGTCTCCTATGGGGCGGAGGATCTTGTGCTCGCGTTCAGCGGCTTGCGGCCGGATATGTGGTATGAACTCGTGCTCTATTGCGACCGGAACAACCCGGCCTACACCGGCAGCTCGGCGCGCCGGCATCATGGGGCGTTGCTCGGCGCCGAACATTTCCGCAATCAGAGCACGAGCGGCACGAGTATCGAGAGCGGCGTGATGCCCGATGACACGACCGTCTACAACGCCGGGTTCAACAATCAGGCGGGTTATGTGACGCGCTATACCGACATCGTACCCGGCTCAGACGGCCGGATCGAGTTGCGCCTCGGCCGCGATGCGGCCGCCACGTGGTACACCTACGCCAACGCGCTCATGCTCAGGGGCTACGCCGAGCAGATGGAGTCGCCGCCCGAGCCGCCCACCCAGCTCGCCGCGACGCCGCTGTCCGCCAGCACGATCGAGCTGACTTGGCGCGACAACAGCGCCAACGAGGAGCGCTTCGCGATCGAGCGCAGCCTGGACGGCGCCGAATTCGGCGAGCCGATCATCATCCCCGCCGATGTGACGCGGTACGTCGACTCGGGACTTGCCTGCGGAACCGTCTATCACTACAGGCTCAGGGCCGAACACCGTTGGCTGGGGAATTCCGCCTACACCGAACCCGCCTCCGCGCAAACACCCGCCCCGACTCGCTTTGTCGCCTGCAACGTTTTTGCCGGCGTCGCCGCCGGCAACGTCACCGCCTATGGCGCGGATACGAACGGCTTCCTGGTCGATCTCGATTCCGGCGGGCCGCTCGACGCGCGCCTCCAGGTGTCCGGCGGGCAGAACGGAAGCTCGGGCGGCAACGCGCTGGACGGAACCGACGCGGGCGACGTTTTCAACGGCGTCGTGGATTGCGGGGGGGTGCTCGAGACGGACGGGACAGAGTGTACGCTGAGCGTCAACGGTCTGGACGATGGGCTGGAATTCGAGTTCGTCCTGTTCGGCAACAAGGACATCCCGTCGCTGGCCATCCAGCAGACCACCGTCACGATCTCAGACGTGGCCAGCTACGAAAATCACAGCACGCCGGGCACGGATTTCGCGGGGCCGGGCGACCCGTCGACGACGCTGATCACGAGCTGGAACCGTCTGACCGGGTATGTGGCCCGGTTTCGGCATGTCAGCCCCGGCGGTGACGGCGACGTGGTGTTGACCCTGTCGGGTGAGTACGGCGTGAATGCCCTCATGGTGCGCGTCGAGCCGCAGCAGATCGAGCATGTGCCGCGCGGCTCGACGTGGACATACATGAAGGGCACCGCTGAGCCTGCCAGCCCGGTGGCGCAGTGGCGCCAACTCGATTTCGACGATTCGGCCTGGTCCGCCGGCCCGGCCCCGTTCGGCTATGGCGACCCGCTGGACGTGACGTACGGCACGCCGTTGAACGACATGCAGAACAGCTACTCCGCGTTGTTCCTGCGCAGGCGCTTCCATGTGCCGGACCCCGCGGCCATCCAGGCATTGGCCTTGTGGGCACAATACGATGACGGGTTCGTCATGTGGATCAACGGCTACGAGGTCGCGCGCGTGAACGTCAGCGGCGCGCCCGGCGATCCGCTGACGCATGACGGCTGCGCGGCAGGGAACGCCGAACGGCTGGAGTGGCGGGCGAGCCTTGTCGGCAGCGAACTGCCCCCGCTGTACGCCGGCCTTAACGTGATCGCGGTGCAGGCTTTCAACCGCACGCTCTCGAGCAGCGATGCGTACATCGATGCGGAGATGATTCTGTCGACCGCTGCCGCTGCCGGGCCAGATTCCGAGGGCATGCCGGCCGCAGCCCCGCCTCCCGCCGCTGCGGACGCTGATGCCGACGGCGTGCCGGATGAGGCCGAATTCATTGCCGGCACGGATTCCGGAGATCCGGCTGACTATTTCGCCGTCGATATCACGTTGTCCGACGCCGGGGTTGTCGTCACCCTTCCCACCGTCCAGGCAACGGGTTCCGGGTACGAGGGCTTGGCTCGCTACTACGCGCTTGAAGTATCCGCGGGTGCGGACGCCCCATGGACTGTCGTATCCGACTTCGAACGCATTGCCGGTGACGGCCGGCCGGTGATCTACGCGGCACCGCCCGGCGCGACGGGCGTGCCTGTTTACTATCGCGCGCGCGTGTGGCTGGAGGAATAGCGCCGATATCTTCCCCTTCGGTTGCCGCGAAGCCATGTGCGAGACTTCGGATAGCGATTCGCCGCTCGGACAGCGGTCGCCGAACCGTATTCGGCCTTTGCGGCGGCCACCCCGCACTTGCGGTCCGGTGTTCTCAATGCTACCGTGAACCCTTGACCTCGAACCGGTAACCATGGACCCTTGACCATCAACCATCGCCCATCAACCATACCGATCCGCGGATTCTGATCCGCGGATCGGCGGGGGTGCCCGTGCCGACGCTTCGGATCTGGACAGGGCCTGCTCGGATGAAGGCGGGGGTCGCGCTTTTTCTGGTGGCGGGCACGGTGAGTTTCTTCGCGCCCGCCGTGCGCTATGAGTTTCTACCGTACGACGACAACCATCATGTGGCGGGCAATCCGCTGGTCCGGAGCCTGACGCCGGCCAACCTGCTGCGGATCTTCACGCAGCGTTCGCTGAGCAGTTATTATCCGGTGCGCACGCTCTCGTTTGCGCTGGAGTATCGGGTCTGGGGGTTGGATGCGCGCGGGTACCATTTGGGCAATGTTCTGATTCATGCCGCGAACGTGCTGCTCGTCTTCCTGGCGGGCCTTCGGCTGGCGAACGCGCGCCGGGGTGGCGCCGGCGGGCCGGCGTGGTGCCCGATCGCAGGGGCGGCGGCGGGTGCGGCGCTCTTCGCCGTGCACCCGGTGGTCGTGGAACCGGTCGCCTGGATCTCCGGCCGGGAGGAACTGCTGACCGTGCTGTTCGGCCTGCTGGCGTTCCATCTGCACGTGGGCGAGAATCGACATTCATGGCAGCGCCGGGCGCTCGTGCTGCTGTTCTGCGTGTTGGCTTGCCTGAGCAACGTGCTGGGTGCAGTCGTCCCGCTGCTCTTGCTCTCCTACGAGGTGTGCGTCGGGCCGCGCGACGAAGGCCCGGTATGGCGGCGTGTCGGCCGCGCAGCGGCGGCGGGATGGCCGCTGTTGATCGTGAGCGCAGTGGCGGTGGCCGGCAAGATCGTCGCTGACCGGCTCCCGACTCCTGAAGGCGAGGTGGTCGCCACCTCGCCCGTGCCGTTCTTGCAGCGGCCGTTGGTCGTGCTGGACACCTACTGGCAGAACATCCGGACGCTGGTGTGGCCCGGCTCGCTCGTGTGCATATATCCGAACAGGGTGCCCGCCCGTCTCTTCGATTGGGGGGTCTTTCTCGGGGCTGTATCGGTCGCCGCCACCCTGTTCGGGCTGTGGCAGGCCCGTCGCTTGCCGGTGCGGCTGTTCGGGTTGCTGTGGTTCCTTATCGCGTTGGCGCCCGGCGCCCAGCTTCTGCCGCACCACGTCTTTCGCGCGGACCGGTTTCTGTATCTGCCGCTGATCGGTTTGGCCTGGGGGTTGGGTGCGGAGCTGGCGCGCGCGTGTGCGGCGCGCCGCGGGCGGGGCGTCGCCCTGGCCGCGGCTGCTCTGGTTCCGCTTGCGCTGGCCGTGCGCAGCGCCGTGCAGCTTCCGGTCTGGCACGACGGGGTGCGGTTGTTTTCGCGCGCGCTGCGCGGCAACCCGGACAGCCTGGTTGTGCGCAACAATCTCGGCAACGCGTTGAACGACAAGAATCGCCATGAGGAAGCGCTGCCCCATTTCAGCGTGGTGCTGCGGCTCGACCCATACCTGGCCGAGGGGCATTTCAACATGGCCAACGCCCTGCGCGCGCTGCGCCGGACGGAGGACGCGTTGCGGCATTACGAGATGGCGCTTGCCGCGCGGCCGCGCGACCCGGAGATCCGCGGCAACATGGCCGTGGCCCTGTCGATGGTGGGCAAGTGGGAGGAGGCGGCCGCCCATTTCCGCGACGTGCTCCGCGTGCGGCCCGACGACCCGATGGTGCATCTGAACCTGGGCGGCGTGCTTGGCATGCAGCGGCGGTTCGACGACGCGATCGGCGAGTTCTCCGAGGCGCTCCGGCTCGACCCGCGTCTGACGGAGGCGCACCTGAATCTCGGTGTCGCGTTCACGAAACAAGGCCGGCTGGACGAGGCCGTCGCGCACTTCTCGGCCGCCTTGCGGATCCGGCCCGATCACGGGCCGGCCAGGGCTTACCTGGCGCGGGTCTTGAAACAGAAGGCGGAGGCACGTGCAGCGGGCGGGCAGCGGTGATCTGCGGGCGCATGTTCTGCCCTCGAAAGCGGCCCGCCTTCGCCCGGCGGCTACGGCGTGGCGCAGCACGAGAAGGGCGCGCGGGGGGCATCAGGTGTACGCCACGCACGGACCGCCGCATACCGTTGTTGAGGGAATCGCAAGGTTGCCGCAACGCAACGCCGCGGTGCGCACCATGTCGTGTCGGGAGTTGCGGCAACTCTGAGTTGTCTGCGCATTTCATTGCATTGGGGCGGCGGATGGCCGATAATGGGCGGCGAAAGGAGTTGATACGATGCGGCAATACGTTCTGGCCATGGGCGTTCTGCTGGGGGCCGGTGTCGTTCTCGCCAAGGATCTGCCAGAGAATCTGCTCAAGAACGGCGATTTCGGCAGACTGCTCAGCTTCTGGCGCTCGGACGGAAAGGTCGTGAAGCTGGACGTGACCGAGGCAAAACCCGACGGCAACCCGGCGCTGGAGATCAAGCTGCACCCGAAACGGAACCAGAGTCTGAGCCAGAAGTTCAAGGTGGATAAGGACGTGCGGGTCCTGAAGCTCCGGTTCCGGGTGAAGAAGGGGGACGGGTACAAGCCGGGCGCGCCGACGATCGGCGATCTGACCCTCACGTTTCACCGGGAGGACGGCCGAAGCAGGGGCGCCACCTACTTGCACTCGCGGTTGAACGACTACAAGAACTGGCAGGACGTCAGCTGGACGTTCGGCCAGCTTGAGGATGCCAAGCGTATGACGATCGAGGTCGAAACACTGCCGGGCGAAGGTGTCCTTTACTTCGACGATTTCGTGATTGAGCCGGCCGCGAAGTGATGTGAACTCTGGACCCTGACACCTGAAACCTGAGACACCCCGGAGTCCTGATGGCCCAAGGCCGCATACAACGGATTCTGCTGGCGTTTGGCTGCCTGGTGATTGCGACGGCGGTCTGGCTGCCGTGCCTGCATCTCTTCTTCCGGGAGAAGTCCGAGACACACCACTCCTCCGACGGCATTCCGCCGAAGGCGCGTGCTCTGGCGGCCCGGCACCTGGCGATGTGGCTGGCGCCGGACCAGCGCGAGCGGGAGCTGGCGAAGATGCGCGCGCACAGCGCCGAGTGGGATTTCATGGGGCGCACGTTCCTGGTGCTGGCCCTGTCCAACATGGCGATCAGGGATCCGGCCGGCAAGGACGATTATCTCGAGATCATGGATCGGATCATCGACCACACGATCCGGACCGAATCGGAGCAGGGCATCTACCATTTCCTGCTCCCGTATGCCCGTTCGGGCCCTTGGGTGGCCGACCCGCCGCGCAGCCTCTTTCAGGACGGCGAGATTGCGCTGATGATCGCCGTGCGGCGCGTGGTGGAGGAGAAGGCCGCGTACAAGCCGCTGATGAAGGAGCGGGTCGACATCATGCGCGCACAGATGGAGCAGGGGCCCGTCCTGTGCGGGGAGAGCTATCCGGACGAGTGTTGGATGTTCTGCAACAGTGTGGCGCTGGCCACCATGCGCATCGCGCAAGTCCTGGACGGAGCCGACCATTCCGAGTTTCTGCGGCGCTGGGTCGAGACGGCGAAAGAAAAGCTTGTCCATAAGGAATCCGGTTTGCTCATCTCCAGCTTCGATATGGCCGGCCGCCCTATCGACGGGCCGGAGGGGTCGACCATCTGGTTCGTGGCGCACTGTCTCCAGCTTGTGGATGACGCGTTTGCCGAGGACCAATACCGGCGGGCAAAGGCCGAATTGGCGAATACCGTGCTCGGGTTCGGCTACGCGAAGGAATGGCCGCAATCGTGGACGGCGCCCGCCGACATCGATTCCGGCCCGATCATCCCCATTGTCGAAATCAGCGCCGGCTCGAGCGGGAACGCGTTCATTGCCGCCGCCGCGTTCCGGGACCTGGCCTACCTGGGCGCGCTGCACACCTCGCTCAATTTCGGCGGGCTGCCGATCCGGGAGGGGGCGAGCCTGCGCTACGGCGCCAGCAACCAGGTGGGCGACGCCGTGTTGCTCTACTCCACCGTGCTCGGGCCCGTCTGGGAGAAAGTGCTGGCCGGAGGACACGCGGACCGGGGGACCGGAGGACTGGAGGACCGGCGGAACGGGAGTACATAGTCCTTATGGCTATTCCTGGGTGTGTTGAACCACACGCGTCGATAGGAAACCGATGGCTATGAAGAAACCGCACGAAGCTATACTCTCGCCTCGCGGGCTGCTGATCCGGGCCGCGATCCTGGCGCTGGTCTTCGGCCTGTGCCACGTTGCCGGGCTGCGCGAGTACACGAGCTTCCTGTGCGGCAACATGGCCACCGCCACGGGCAAGAGCGTGTTCATCGCGTTCCTGGGCTTCGTATACGTGCTGGCGTTCGTCAGCTTCTGGGTCTTTGTTCCCGTCATGATCCTGGGCGCCGGGCTCATGGCGGCCGCCGACCGGCTGCTCAGAGGGCGCGGCAGAGGGAAACAGAGCGCGGGTGAGTAGCGGCCGGCTTCGTTCTCGTTCAATCGAACCTTACATTCAGGCGCGCGATTGCGCCTCTGAATGTGAGGTTTTGTCGTTTGTGGAGTACAACATCGTGTAGTTCCTCCGCCCGGCGAGGGGGGCGCGGGACGCCGGAAATCGACGTGCCGCGCCGCAGAAGGCGTAACACGGCGGGCTGTTTGGACCATCCAGGAGTGGAGGCCGGGGCTATGAACGGGCTGGCGGCGTTTGAACAGATTGTGGATCAGACCCAATCCCAGGTTCGGGCATTCGTGGCCGGGATGGGCATGCGTTCGGACTACGTAGACGACATGGCCCAGGAGGTGTACCTGGAGTTCTATCGGAACATGGCCAAGATGCCGCCGGAAGCGGAGCCGCTGGCTTGGCTGAAAGGGATGGCGCGGCGGATGTGTCTGAACCACTTCAGGAGGCAGAAACGGATCGAGCAGCGGCGGCTGGCGACCGTGGCGGAACTGCTTGCCCGGACGGAAACGGCGTGGGAGCGGGGACAGGGGCGCGAGGACATCCAGCAGGTTCTGCATGCGTGCCTGGCGGCGCTTTCGGAGGGGAATCGCCGGATGGTGAAGCTGCGATATGAGCAAGGGCTGACGTCGCAGGCCATCGGGCGGGCGCTGCAGCGCAGCGCCGAAGCGGTTCGGATCGGCCTGTTGCGGGTACGGGCGGCGCTGAAGGATTGCATTGTGCAGAGGATGACTGAACAGGCGACGTGAGATGCAGGCGCTGATAGCCAAGTTTCTGGACGATCAATCGGGTCTGACCGGGCGCGATGTGGATGCGCTTTGTGAGGGGTTGCAGGCGTCGCCGGAACTGCGGACCGAGCTGAAGGAGCAGTTGATCACCGACGACCTTCTGCTGCGGACCTTGCGGGTGGAGCGCCGGCACTTCGCGCTTCAGGTTCGGCAACGCGTGGCGGAGCTGGGGCGCGAAGACGATTTCACGGCGCGTGTGGTTTCCGAGGCGCGGCGTGCCGGGCGCGGCCGCGCTCAGGTGGCGCCCAGGCGTCACGTGCCGTGGCTGCAGAGACGCAGTTGGGGGGTCACGGCGGTCGCGGCCTCGCTTCTGGTCGCGGTCGGCGTGCTGGTGCATCTCCAGTTGAGCCGGTTGCGGGTGGACGAGCCCGGAGCGGGTCTGGCCGTGCTCGAACGGGCGCAGGGGGACGTTGTGGTGTTGACGGAGGCCCGCCGTATGGCCGCGCGCGAAGGGATGCGTCTGCCGCGCGCGGCGCAGATCGTGAGTGAGGGCGCCGCAAGCCGCGCCGTCGTGTGCTACGCGGGCCTCGCGCGCCTGGAGGTGGGGGGCGCCACGCATATCGAACTGAGCCGCGACGTGCCGGGACCTGGCCGGGCGGGGGAGGCGCTCAACGTCTTTGTCCACGCGGGCCGGCTGGCGGCACGTATCGAGCGGCCGGCCGGCGCGCAACGGCCGGGTTGCACGGCCGCCTTCGTCTCGCCACACGCTGTCGCCCGCGTGATGGGCACCGAGCTGTACGTGGACGTGGCGCCGGACGCGACGCGCGTTGACGTGCGGAGCGGCCAGGTGGAGGTGCTCAATCGAAGGACGGGCGAATCGGTCAGGCTGACGCGGGCTCAGTATGCCGTTGTGAGTGAGGCGCGCATCGCTGTCAACGGGCCGTTGGGCGTGGGGCCGGAATCCGCGGCGCCGGCGCATGCCGCGGGGTTGATTGCCCTGTATCGCTTCGACGAAGGGCGGGGCAGCGTTGTGCACGACAGCTCCGGCGTCGGCGTGGCGGCCGACCTGGCGCTGCACGGCACGGCGTGGCGCTGGATTCCGGGCGGCGGCCTCGCGTTCCGCGGTGCGGACCACCGGTCCATTGCCGCCAACACACGGCCTCGCAAGTTGTACGACGCGTGCGCGGCCAGCGGCGAGCTCAGCGTTGAAGTGTGGCTGCGGGCCGTGGTTGCCGGCCAACCCGGCCCGGCGCGCATCATCGTGTTCGACGCGCCCGACGGCGAGCGGAGCAATACGTGTAACTGGCTCCTGGCGCACGGCGAGAACTCCATGGCCCATCGCCGAACAGGGAACCTCACCTTCCGCTTGCGCACGTCCGGTGCGGGCGGCGCCGGAATCACGACCACCGATGAACCGCTTCGCGATACGCGGCGGCTGTGCCACGTTGTCTGCACCTATTCCGCTGCCGGCGGCACAAGCGTGTACGTCAACGGCGAGCTCGCGACTACCAGCCGCGAACCCGAACAAGGCGGCCACGGCGGTCCGCTCGGCTGGGACCCGAATTTCGTGTTCGGCCTCGGCAATCGGTCCGGAACGCTTGACCGGCCGTGGGAGGGCGACCTGTTCATGGCCGCCGTCTACGCGCGCTGCTTGTCCGCCGCCGCCGTCGCCGAACGCCACCGCCGCGACTTGCCCCGGATGCAGGCGCGGCTTGGCCATGCGCTCACGCCGTAGAGGTCGAAATGTCCAGTCCGAGAATCGAGACGGAGCTGTTGCGCCGTTCGGAAGGCGCCGGGCGGGTCTGTGCGGCCGGGTGTCGACGAAGCCTGCGAGAAGGCGATTCCGAACTCGCGGGTCTTGTGCTGCCCGCCCGAACGGGACGGGGCCGGCCCCACGCGCTTCTCGTGTTGGCCGCGCTGCTCTATCTGCAGGTCCTTCCGTGCGCGGGGCAGACGCTGGTGGCGCGTGCGGCAAGCTGGCGGTACGGCAAGGGGACGGGGGAGGCGTCCGATCCGCGCAGCGAGTGGCGCAAGGCGGACTTTGTCGACGCCGCGTGGCCGGCGGGGGCGGCTCCGTTCGGATACGGGGACCCCCCGTACGGGACGACGCTGTCGGACATGGAGAGCCGCTACAGCACACTCTTCCTGCGGCGCGCCTTCACCGTGACGGATCTCGACTCGGACAGCCGGCTGCGGGCGAGCGTGGACTACGACGACGGGTTCGTCATCTGGATCAACGGGGAGCGGGTCTGGGCGCGGAACGAGCCGGACGGCGCGCCGCTGTACAACTCCGTGGCGGCCGCCGATCACGAATCGGGCCTGTTCGAGACCAATGACATTGCCAACCCGGCGGAGTTCGTGGAGATCGGCGAGAACATCATCGCCGTGCAGCTGTTCAACGTGGGGCTGGACAGCAGCGACGCGAAGTTCGACATGGAATTGAGCCTGTACAAGCGCGTGGCGGACACGACGTTCAGCCACGATCGCGGCTTCTACGACGCGGCGTTCGAGGTCACGATCACAACGGCGACCGCCGGCGCGACGATTCGGTGGACGACCGACGGCAGCCGGCCGACGGAGTCGCACGGGAGCACGGCCGCCGTCGTGCCGATCGGCGCGACGACCTGCCTGCGCGCGGCCGCGTTCAAGGGCGGGCATGTTCCCGCGAATGTGGACACGCACACCTATGTCTTCGCGGCCGACGTGATCCAGCAGCCCCACCGGCCGGCGGGCTGCCCGAGCAGTTGGGGGCACAGCTACGTCAGGACCCCCATCACCGGCGACTATGAGATGGACCCGAGCGTCGTTTCCGGCAACGAACAAGCCGTGAAGGATGCGCTGCTTTCGCTGCCGACCCTGTCCATCGTCACGGACTATGCGAGCCTGTGGAAATCGAGCATCGGGGCCGGCGGCGGGATCTACTACGGGACCAATTCCCTGTACTGGGACATGGAATCCGAGCGGGCCGCCTCGGTGGAGTTGATCGATCCGAGCGGTCTCGAAGCCGGGTTCCAGGCCGAGTGCGGCATTCGGATCGCAGGCGCGGCGAGCCGCGAGAAGAAGATCACGGCCAAGCATTCGTTCACGCTCAAGTTCCGGGCGGAATACGGCGACCCGAAACTGGACTACCCGTTGTTCGCGAACAGCCCGGCGGACCGGTTCGACACCATCCGGCTGCGCGCGGGCATGAACGACGCCTACGTGAGCAACACCTACTGCCACGGGCACACGCTGCATCTGCGCGACCAATGGTCGCGCGACACGCAGCGGGACATGGGCTGGGTGGCGGCCGACGGGCGTTACGTGCACCTCTATCTGAACGGGCTGTACTGGGGGCTGTACAACCCGAGCGAGCGGCCCGACGCGTCGTTCATGGCCGAGCACTGCGGGGGCAGCAAGGAGGACTACGACGCGGTATCGAACGTGAGGCGGCCCAGCCACATTCCTTACGACAACGCGGACCCGCGCCTGGGCGACGGCAATCTGGCGGCGTGGCAGGCGATGATCGCGGTGCGCGACACGGATCTTGGCGTGCAGGCGAACTACGAACAGATGGCGCAGCACCTGGACGTGACGCAGCACATCGACTACAACATTGTGGAGATGTTTGTGGGCAACACCGACTGGAACGGCGAGCCCGGCAAGTACCGCAATTGGCGCGCGGCGCGCAAGAGCCGGAACCGGGTGGCGAGCGATCCGCAGTACCAGTTCTTCGTCTGGGACACGGAGACGGGCCTCGCCTTGAGCCGGGCGGGCGTGGAGATCGACCAGGACTTGACGGACCGGGAGGGCATCTTCGCCCTGCACCAGGCGATGCAGGCGAACAAGGACTACAAGATCGCGTTCGCCGATCGGCTGTACAAGCATCTCTTCAACGGCGGCGCGCTGACCCCCGCCGCGTGCATTGCGCGGCTGGCCGTGCGCACGAACGAGATTGACCGGGCGGTTTGGGCCGAGAGCGCGCGTTGGGGCGATCACTACGAGGACGATGACCCGGCCAAGACCCACGGCGAGTGGCTCAACGAGGTCGATTTCTTCGTGAACACCTACTTTTCCGGGCGCCCGGCCGTGGTGCTGCAGCAGTTCAGGAACCGCGGTCTGTACCCGACGAGTGTGGAGCCCCCCGGCTTCCACCAGCACGGAGGCGCCATTGCCGCGGGTTTCGCGCTGACCTTGTCCAATCCGAACAGTACGGGGACGATTTACTACACGCTCGACGGTTCCGATCCGCGCCTGGCCGGCGGCTCCAGATCGGGCGCGGCCACCCCGTACGGGAGTTCCATCTCGCTGGGCCGGACGACGCACGTGAAGGCACGCGTCTACAAGGCGAACAATACGTGGAGCGCCGTGCATGCGGCCACCTTCAACTACACGGCCCACTACGCGAATATCCGCATCACGGAGATCCTGTACAACCCGCTCGGCGGCAGCGACTTCGAGTTCGTCGAGATCAAGAACACCGGCAGCGCCGCACGCGGGCTGTCGGAGATGACAGTCGACGGAATCCGTTACACGTTCGCGCCTGGCACGCAGCTCGAGGGCGGGCAGATGGCCGTTCTCGCGCGGAACGAGGCGGTCTTCACCAACCGGTACCCGGGTGTACGGGCGAGCGTCGCCGTGTTCGGCGTCTACGGCGGCCGGCTGGACAACGGCGGCGAACGCCTCGCGCTGCTCGACGCGGAGGGCCGTACGGTGACCGGAGTGCGATACAACGACAAGGAACCGTGGCCCAAGGCGGCGGATGGCGACGGGTTCTCGCTCGTGCCGGCCGACACCAGCGGCGACGCCGACGACCCGGCCAACTGGCGCGCGAGCAATCTGATCGGCGGCTCACCGGGTTACGACGACGGCGCGCCCTACCGGGTCGTCATCAACGAGGCGCTGACCCACACGGACCTGCCGCAGGTGGACGCCATCGAGCTGTGCAATGCGGGCACGGCGCCCGTGGACATCGGCGGCTGGTACCTCAGCGACACGATCGCCGACTATCGCAAGTTCCGAATCCCGGACGGCACGACGCTGGCGGCAGGCGGCTACGTGGTGTTTGACGAAACCCAGTTCAACACCGATACGAACGAGCCCGCCTGCTTCGCCCTGAGTTCGCACGGCGATCAAATCCACCTGACGCAGTGGGACGCCGCGAGCAATCTGCTGTATCTGGCGTCGGTCGACTTCGGCGGCGCCGAGAACGGCGTCGCGTTCGGCCGCCATGTCACGAGCGATGGCGCGGCGGGCGCGGATTTCGTGGCGCAGAGCGTGAGCAACACGCTGGGCGGCGCCAATGCCGAACCGAAGGTCGGGCCGGTCGTGATCAACGAGATCATGTACCATCCGACCAACGCGCTGTTCGAGTTCATCGAACTGCACAACTCGAGCGGCGGCCCCGTGCCGCTGTACGAGACGAGCGCGCCGGCCAATACGTGGCAGATCACGGGGGTGGGCGACTACGCGTTCCCGACCGGTATCGTGCTCGCCGCGGGTGAGTACGTGCTGCTCGCCGCCACAAACGAGGCGGCGTTCCGGGCGGAATACCCGGGCGTGTCCGGCGGCGTGCGCGTCTTCGGGCCCTATGCCGGCCGGCTAAGCGACGGCGGCGAGAGCGTGCGGCTGCTGCGCCCGGACGAGCCGGACCCGGAAGGGGTTCCGTACATTCTGGTGGACCGGGTCGTCTACAACGACGACAGCCCGTGGCCGGAAAACGCGGACGGCGGCGGGTTCTCGCTGGAGCGGCAGGCGGCGGACGCGTACGGAAACGATTCCGCGAACTGGACGGCGAGTACGGCGCCGGGCGGCACGCCCGGCCTCGCGAACTGCGGCAGCCTGGTTCCGAAGACGGCCGGTTGGCGCTACCAGGACGGCGGCGCCGATCTCGGCACCGCATGGCGCAGCCCCACCTACGACGACGGCACTTGGGAAGACGGCAACGCGCCGCTCGGCTATCCCGCGACCGACACGGAGATCGACACGGAGATCTCGTACGGCGAGAATCCTGCCGACAAACACATCACCACTTACTTTCGGAAAGCGTTCACGCTCGACGTCGAGCCGGGGCGCGTCTCCGGCCTGGCCCTGCGCATCCGTTATGACGACGGGTTCGTGGCCTATCTGGGCGGCGAGGAAGTGGCGCGCGGCGGCATGCCCGGCGGCAGCGTGGGTTTCGGTACGCCGGCCGCGACGTCGAACGGGTCGCAGGGCGCCTATGAACACATCGATCTGGCCCCGCACATCGGAAAGCTGGTGAAGGGGCTCAACGTGCTGGCGGTGGAGATCCATCAGATCAGCGCCGACAGCAGCGATCTGTTTCTGGACGTCGAACTCGTCTGTGAGAAAACGGTCCTGCCGCGCGTGGAGACGCCCGTGATTGAACCGCCGGACGGAACGGTGTTCACCAATTCGGTTGGCGTCACGCTTTCGACGGGGACGGCGGGCGCGACGCTCTTCTATACGCTCAACGGCGACGAGCCCACGACGGGTTCGACCGAATACACGGGCTTGCCGTTCACGCTGAGCGACACGGCCACGGTGAGGGCCCGGGCCTATAAGGCCGGCCATGTCGAGAGCGGCATCGCCGGGGCGTATCTGGAGAAGTACAAACCGACGGCGGCTACGCCCACGATCAGCCCCAACGGCGGCGATTTCTACGGCTCGGTTCAGGTGACACTGGCCACGACGACCGGCGGCGCGACGATCTTCTACACGACGAACGGAACCGACCCGACGACCGGATCGATCCGTTACACGGGCGCGCCGTTCACTCTGACGGCGAGCCGGACGGTGACGGCCAGGGCCTACAAGCAGGACTACAACCGCAGCGCGCCGGCCAGCGCCGGCTTCACGGACCGGACTCCGTCGGTGTCGTTTGCGGTGCCGGCCTCGCAAGGGGCGGAGTCCGCCTCCCCCGCGAGCGTGCAGGTGACGCTCAGCGGCAGTTCGCCGCAGACGATCACCGTCGACTATGCTCCCACCGGCGGAAGTGCATCCGGCGGGGGCGCTGACTACTCGCTTTCGGGCGGCACGCTGACGTTCGCGCCCGGCCAGACGAGCCGTACGATCGTGATCGCGATCGTGGACGACGACGCGCAGGAGGGCGATGAAACCGTCGTCGTCGCGCTGAGCAGCCCGTCTAACGCGGACCTGGGCGGGGACGCCGTCCATACCTACACGATTGTGGACAACGACACGTTGTTCGAGGCCTATAACGACCTGCGGTGGGAGTCCGGGCAGATCAACACGCGTATCACCACCTACAGCCGGGGCGACAGCGGACTGCTCGTGGACTACAACACGGGCGAGGCATCGGCCGTCACGCTGGCGGTCGCCGGGGGAAATCCCTACACGAGCACCAACGGCAACGCGGACGCCGGCACGGATGCGTACGCCGTGTTCAACGGCAAGGTCGATTGCGACGGGGTCATCGGCTACTCCACCACGAACCTCACCCTCACGCTCATCGGCCTGGACCCGAGCCTGGTCTACGAATGCGTGGTGTTCGGGAACCGCGGCCAGGACGCGTACGTGGGGCGGTTGACGACAGTGGCGCTTTCAGGCGCGGCCGGTTTCGTGAACGCGAGCACGGCCGGCGTCACCATCCAGGGCGCGAACGACGAGATCAGTGTCGTCGACAACGGCTGGAACACGGTGAACGGCTACGTGGTGCGGTACCAGGATATCGATCCGGGCTCGGACGGCGGGATCGTGCTGGAATTGCGCGACAACGACAGCAAGTTCTACGCCAATGCCCTGATGGTGAAGGCGTGCCGCGGCGGGGGGCAGGTGCGAAACACGAAGGTCGCCGCCGGCACGGCATGGCGCTACTGCCGGGGGACCGCCGAACCCTCCGCGCCCGCTGGCGCCTGGCGTGCGGTCGGATTTGACGATTCGGCCTGGGCCACCGGCGCCGCTCCGTTCGGCTACACCAAGTCCGAGGACTTGGCGGAAGAGGGCCCGTTCGGCACGACGCTCGACGACATGCAGAACACCTATTCGAGCCTGTTTTTGCGCAAGACCTTTACGCTGGATGCGCCGTCGCTCGTCAGCGAATTGACCGTCTGGGCCCGGTACGACGACGGGTTCGTCATGTGGCTGAACGGAGAGGAAATCGCCCGGCTGAACGCGGACGGCACGCCCGGCACGTTCCTGCCGCACGATACCTTCGCCTCCAGCTCTGTCGAGCCGCCTGTCGAGTGGACAACGGCGTGCGACGGCGCACTGTTGCCCGCGTTGGGCCCGACGAACGTGCTCGCCGTCCAGATGTTGAACGGCACCCTCGACAGCAGTGACCTCGTCTTCGATGCCGAACTGGCCGCTCTCGAAGGCAGCGCGCTGGATTCCGGGACGGACAGCGACCAGGACGGCATGCCGGACGATTGGGAGCAAACGTATTTCTCCGGGCAAGGCGAGAGCACGGAGGGCGATGACGACGGCGACGGCGTGTCGAACATGGCCGAGTACATTGCCGGAAGCGATCCGACCAATCCGGCCAGCTTCTTCAAACTCGATTTGCAGACCTCGGGCGGCAACCTGCACGTTTCGTTCTCGGCGCTGGAAGCGGCCGGCAGCGCCTACCCGGGTTATGACCGCCACTACGCGCTGGAGAACCGGCCCGGCTTGAGTTCGGACGGGGTGTGGGCGGTCATCGCCGGCTACAGCCCTATCCTCGGCGACGGCACAACCGTGACCTATACGAATACGGCGCCTGACGCGGCAACCTGCTATCGCGCCAAGGTCTGGCTTGAGAGGCCATGAAGAATGAAGACGGAAAAGTGAAAGCGGAACAGGCGGAAATGAAAGCGAAGTTGGGGTTCGGGTGTCAGGGTTCGTGAAGAGGATGTTCGGCCAGGAAGATGGATCGGGAAATCGTCCAGCGTTCTCGTCGCCGTTCTCGTGGACCGAATCTCTGGCGCGTGATCATGACCGCGAGGCCAAATCGGTTGACGATAACGGCGACGATAATGGTTGAGGCGGAAGAGAAGAACGACGGTCGAGAGAACGACCGATTGCCGAACCTGCGGCTGCGCACGACCGCGTACCGCGGCGCGTGAGCCGCCCCGATCGGCAGGGCCCGACACCTGACGCCTTTGGTTCTCGCCGACGGGGTGCATCACGCGGGAACCCGGACGAAGAGAAAGACAAAGAGTGAGACGAAGTAGATAGCCCCAACGTCGTGTGTTCTTGGAGGGCGCGGCTCCGTCCGCGCCGGGTCTTCCGACAGAATCCTGAGTCAACCGATGACCCGCAAATGGAGCAGACAGGTTCGATTCACCGAAGACACGCCGGAGGCGCTCGTGGCCGGCGCCGCGGCGGCGGGTCTCCAGATGCTGGAGTTCCGACCGGAGACGAGCTGGGGAATCACCATTCCCGAAACGAACCTGGTGACGGATCCGGAGTTCGTGGATCGACTGCTGGCGTGCAGCCGGGCGTCGGGTGTCGAACTGGCCTATCATGCGCCGCAGGGCCCGGATTGGCAGTTCGGCGTGCTGCCGTTCGACACCGCGTTGGACCGGCTGCGCATCTGCGTTCGACAGGCGCACGCGCTGGACGCGACGTACATGACGCTGCACCTCGGCACCGACGAAGAGGGGAGCGCGGCATGCATCGGCCGCGGTGCGGCCGTGCTGCAGGCGGCCGCCCCGTTTGCCGAGGCGCACGGCGTCCTTTTGTGCGTGGAAAATGTGTGGGCCGGTTGCTCGCTGACGGACGCTTCGGATTTCGCCGAATTCTTCCGCCAGGCTTCTCACCCGCAGATTCGGATAACGCTGGATACGGGCCATGCGCACATACACGGTTGCCTCTTCGATATGCTCGACTTCGCCGGCGACCGGCTGGCCTTCACCCATCTGCACGACAATCCCGGCGGCAACGACCGGCATCACGTGCCGGGGCACGGAACGATCGACTGGCAGCGGGTCATGCGGGGACTGAACGCGATCGGCTATGCCGGCCCGCTGAATTTCGAACTGCGGGAAGCGTGCGATTTTCCCGCCACCACGGCCTGGCTGGCCGAACGGGCCCGGACCGATCCTTGCCCCGTCGCGGCAGGCGCCCGACCGTAGAAGCGGCGTCCCGCCGCTTCCGCTTGGGCCCTCGCGTGACATTTTTGACCCGGTGAATTCCGCCCGTATCCCTGACGCCCGGCTGGAGGGCGAGCGTCCTGAGGCTGTCTCAAGACCCGACTCGCACGTTGCCACACGCCTTACGGCGTTGACTACAAACGGCATATCGGGCGTCACCGTTACAAAAGGTGCGCGAACATTCGCTTTTCGCGTAACACCCGGCGCTCGACGGACCATCTTGTAGTGGAAGTCCGTATTGTCGGGTGTCGGAGCGTGGGGGGATAAGTCCAAGACAGGAGGGGCAAGATGACGTTTCCATCACAATCGACCCATCGCCGTCTGATCTTCGTTGCCGTTGCCGTCGCGCTGGCGGCCGTGCCTAGCGGCCTGCTGGCCGGCAATCCGGACATCGGCATCTACACCCTTACCATGAGCCAGAGCGATTTCGACGCGGTGAATTCCGTGCCGAATCCCGGAGAGCCGAAAGTCAAGAAAGTCTGTACCGCCAAGTTCAAGTACCCGGGTGATTCGACCTATCGCTTCAGCGTGCAGTGCCAGATTCGCAACCACGGCCGGCGGGCGGTGCACCAGAGCCTGAAGCGTTCCTTTCGACTGCGCTTCCAGCGTGAACTCGGCCCCGCCCGCCTGAACTATCCGGTTTTCGAGCGCGCCCCGCTGAACCCGACGACCGTGGCGAACCACGACAATATCGTGCTGCGCGGCCAAGGCAACGAGCACTGGCGCAACAACCCCCGGATGTGGCTGGATTACATTACGTGCATTCGGGACGCGTGGACGCGCAACGCGCAGATCGCGATGTCGGGCGTCGGTCCCCACGGCAGCTGGGCGCACCTGTACGTGAACGGGACGTACTGGGGCCTGTACAACGTCTGTGAGCGCCCGGATGCCGCGTTCGCCGCCATCCACCTGGGCGGCGGCAAGGACGACTGGGCGAGCAAGCGCGATGCCGACGGCTCGCTGACCCGCTACGACACGATGGTCAGCCTCGCCAGGCAGGGCCAGTTCGACCAGGTGAAGGACTATCTCGATATCGAGCCGTTCATCGATTACATCCTCCTGAACTGGTACACCGGCATGGGCGACTGGAGTGAGAGCAACCACTGGAACGTGCAGCGCAACACGGCCGGGGGCAAGGCCTATTTCTTTGCCTGGGACGGGGAGTTTGCCTTCAAATCCAAGTCGACGGATAGCCGGCCTGTCGTTGTGGACTGGAGCGGCGTGAACCTGAACGGTGAGACGGAGTTCGACGATATCTGGGACGGCCTGATCGGCAGCAGCGCGTTCCGGACCCTTGTGAACCAGCGCGCCTGGAAGCACCTGAAGAACGACGGCGCGCTTACCGACGCCCATTCGCTCGCGCGCTGGGACACGCTGAAGAGCTTCATCCGGGCCGACATGCAGCAGGAGCTCGACCGATGGGGCGCCAAGTCCGACACCGGCTTCGGCACCGACAGCGTGAGCCGGTGGTCGAGCGATTGCGACACGACGCGTGCATCCATCTCCGGCAGAGCCAGCAAGCTGTTCAGCCTGATGAAAAACAAAGGTTGGGTCACCTCCACGGATCCCAACCAGACCCCGCCCGCGGCACCGAGTGGGTTGGCGGCGTCGGCGACCTCGTCGAGTGAGATCAAACTGACCTGGACGGATAACAGCTCGGACGAAACAACGTTCAAGATCGACCGGCGCCAGAGCGGCGCCGACACTTGGATACGGGTAGCAGAACCGGCGGCGGGTACGACCATCTACACCGACGGTGGTTTGCCCGCCGCCACCAAGTTCTACTATATGGTGAAGGCTTCCAACTCGGCCGGGGACTCCGGCTACTCGACTGTTGCGGACGCGACTACCGGTCAAGAGGCGCCGGCCCAGCCTGGCGCCCTGGCGGCGGCGGCCGTCGGTCCTACCGAGATCCGGGTGACGTGGACGGACAACAGCAGCAACGAGGAGGGGTTCCGGCTGCGGCGCAGCGACGACGGGTTTGCCACCTCCGGTATCGCCATTGAAATCGCGGCGAACGCAACGGCCTATTCGGACACCGGCCTCACGGCCGGTACGACCTATTCCTACAAGATCAAGGCCGTGCACGCCACGGCAGGCGATTCGGCCTATACCCCCGTCGTCAGCGCCACGACGGGCGCCGGGCTGCCTGCCGCTCCGAGCGGGCTGGCCGCCACGGTACTGTCCGCCACGGAAGTGAGACTGACCTGGACGGACAACGCCGACAACGAAGACCTCTACAAGGTGTATCGCAGCCCGGACCCCGGCAGCGGTTGGGTCCGGATCGGCACACTCAGTGCCGATGCGACGGTTTATGCCGACGCCGGCCTCTCGCCCGGCAGTACGCACTACTACAAGGTGCGTTGCGAGAACGCAGCCGGGAATTCGCCGTATACCCCCGTCGTCAGCGCCACCCTGCCCGCGGACCCCGGCGGGCCCTGGCGATACAGGAGGGGAACGGCCGAGGCCTCCTCGCCTGCCGCCGCCTGGCGCGCGCTCGGTTTCGACGACTCCGCGTGGACCGAGGGTGACCCGCCGTTCGGCTACTCGTCCGAGGCGAGCGAGGGGCCGTTCGGCACGACGTTGGCCGATATGCAGGACCGCTACACTTCGTTGTTCCTGCGCAAGACGTTCCAGATCGTCAGCCCCGCGCTGGTGAGCGAGCTGTCGGTCCAGTTCCGCTACGATGACGGATTCGTGGCGTGGATCAACGGCGAGGAAATCGCGCGTGTAAACGTCGGCGGAGCGGCCGGTGATCCGGTCGCTTTCGACGCCCTCGCCGCGTCGCAAGTCGAGCCTCTGGACATGACGAAGACGCTGAAGGCGCGTACACTGCCGCAGCTCGCGGCCGGGGCGAATGTGCTGGCCATCCACGTCTTCAACGGCAGCGTGGGCAGCAGCGATCTCGTGATGGATGCCGTCATCACCGTCGTCGAAGGCAGCGCGTTGTCCGCCGACGATGACGCCGACCGCGACGGGATGGCCGACAGTTGGGAAGAGGCGCATCTCGGCGGCGTCGGCGCCGAGACTACCGCCGATGCCGACGGGGACGGCGTATCCAACGCCGAAGAGTACGTTGCCGGCACCGACCCCGGTGAGGACACGCAGTGGTTCGGTCTGCAGGTGACGCTGGCCGGCGGAGACACGTTGCGGGTCCGAATCCCGACTATCGTGGCCGCCGGGAGCGGCTATGAGGGATTCCAGCGGCTCTATGCGCTGGAGCAGTGCCCGGCTTCCGGGCGCGAGGCCTGGAGCGATGTGGCCGGCTTCGACAGAATCGCCGCTACGGGTGGCGATGTGGTGTATTCGAATTCGAGCGCGGGGGCGTCGGGGTATTACAGGGCGAGGGTGTGGTTGGAGGATTGAAGAGAATGCGGAGTGCCGAATGGGGAGGGCAGGCTGTGGATACGGTTGAGGAACAGGTGGTCAGTGGCTGGACCGCGTCTTCGATAGCGGAACGTTTGGCGATTTCGTGCGCCATCTTTCGGAAACGGTTGGGGGCCGCGGAGATGGCGCAGATCCGCGCGGCTGGAATCCGGCGCGTGGAGATATCGTGCGGTTGCGCGCGGTTCCACCCCGCGAATCGAGGGCAGATCGACGAGCTGATGCGGGTCTGCAGGAACGAAGACATGCGGATTGTGTCGTTTCATACCTCGGACATACCGCTTTCGTCGGAGGACCCCGCCGCCAGAGCCGACGCGGTGCAAGAGGCGCTGGCCCTCTTCCGCGTTGCGGCCGAAATGGGCGCGGGGGTCGTGACGTTTCACCTGCGTAGGAACGAGGCGACGCGACGGTCCATTGACGAACTCCTCCTCTCAGCGGCCGAGATGCCCATTGTGTTCGGCGTCGAGAACACGGGCGCCATCCGAGTGGCTGACGCCGTGCGGCTGGTTGATGAGGTGGGCTCCGATCGGTTCAAGATGCTGCTCGATATCGGGCACGAGAAGCGGGAAGGCGTCAATCCGTGCACGCAGAAGGAATCGGCCGCCGCGATGGTCGCCGAATGCGGCGACCGCTTGTGTGCGGTGCATCTGCACGAGACGTTTCCCGTCAAGGAGAAGGCCGATCACCGCCCGCCTTTGCACGAGAACGGGATTATCGAGTGGAGCGAGGTGTTCTCCGGCCTTCACCGGATCGGCTACGAAGGGCTTCTGGTCTTCGAAGACGGTCGTGGCGAGAACCCGCAGGAATGGATTCAGTATACGGGCACATTCCCCGAGCGGTTCGTGGCGAAATACGCAGGGTAGGGGGGTATCATCGTCGTAATCAGCAGTCGTAATCAGTCGTCGCAGTCATCCATCGTCGTCACGAATCGAGGTTGACGATCGTAGTCATCGGAGGGTTGACGGCGACGATCGATCGACATTTCCCTCCTGGCCAGACATACCGGGCCGCAAGAGGGGCTCACCTCACCCTGCTATGGACCCTTCGGCGACGGGCAGCGTGGCAGCCGATGTGGCGAGTCGCGGGAAGTAGAACGTGAAGGTTGTGCCGCTGCCCGGCTCGGATTCCAGGCTCAGATGAGCGCGGTGTTCATCCACGATATGCTGCACGATGCTGAGCCCCAGCCCGGCGCTGTGCTTTTCACTCGGGTGTTTGGTGGTGAAGAACGGCTCGAATATCTTTTCGTGCAGGTCCTGGGCGATGCCGGGGCCCGTATCCGAGACATCCAGCCGCGCGTAAACGCCCGGCGCCAGGCGCGGGTGTTCGGCCTCGGTCCCGTCCACGTAGGCGTTTCGCGTTCGAATGGTGAGGCACCCGTCGCGGCCCATGGCTTCCACCGCGTTCCAGCAGGTGTTTTGCAGCACGCGCAACAACTGCTCGGGCACCGCCCGGATCGGAAAGAGATTGGCGGCCAGGTGGCAGCGCACCCGGATGCCGTCGGGCAGACGGTCACGGAGCAGAATGGAGGTTTCCGTGACGATGTCGTTCAGATTCGTTGGGCTCGCAAGGAACTCGCTCGGCCGCGACAGGGAGAGGAGGTGCTGGTTGATGCGCGCCATTTCCCGCGCCGTTCTGTCCACCATGGCCAGTTGGCCCTGCGCCTCGGCATTCGGCGGCAGGCCCTTTCGGGCCATGGTGAGGTATCCGATCAGGGGCACGAACAGGTTATTGAAATCGTGCGCGATTCGGCCGGCAATGGCGCCGGCGAGCCCCAGTCGTTTCGCCTTGGCCAACTGCGCCTGCGTCCGGCGCACCGTCTCCTCCAGCTCCACACGGTAAACGCGCGCCGCCGCTTCGCGCAGCGCGCGATCGGCGATCAGGGCCAGCCGGTCGATATCGGTCTTCAGGACGTAGTCGGCCGTCCCGCCGCGTGCCAGTTCGGCGCTGGCCCTGTTCCGGATCGGATCCGCCAGAATCACGACGGGAATGTCCAGCCCGTTCTTCTCGAGCCGGTCCAGCGCGCCCGGTGCGATCGAGCCCGGCACACGGTGGTCAACGAGCACCAGATCCCAGCCTTCTTGCTGCAGTGCCCGCTCCATCTCGGCCAGGCTGTGGACCACGGCAATGTCCGGGTCGAATTCCGCGTCCTGCAGCGTGCGGCGCACGGCCGTCAGATCGGCTTGGGAATCTCGAACAACCAGGATACGCAGCTTCCTCGCCATGGCCGAACACTCTCGTTCGCATACGGTGGAGGAGATCGTCTTGAACGGCGGTGGGGGCTTCACCATCGTTTCAGAGCGGCACGGAAACGAAAAGAAAAAGGAGAGCCCGGCTCACAGTCTCCCGATTCCCCATTAACCAGCCCTTTTCCCCAAAGGAACCGAGCTCTCCCAAAGAGTCTCACACTCGCTCAGAGGTCCGTCGCATGGCCGTCGCCCGATTGCGGGGCGTTGGCGCCCACAGCGGACTCGCTGCAGATTCGCAGCAGCGCCTGTACCGTATAGCTGATCACCTCGAAATTGATTTGCGCGTCCGGTCCGGAACAGGCGGCGAGGTGCTGAACCAGCGCTCCGCCCTCGCCGGCTATCCTTTCCGCCGCGTGCTCGCCATGTATCGAGGCGAGCCGTTCAATCGCCTTGAAACGAACGTGCAGGTCCGCAATCGTCTGAAAATCCGACAGGCAGCCCAGCACGAAAGCCGTACACAGCTCGTCCACCTTGGCCCGGATCTCCCCCGTGATCATATCCCCTTACCCCTTCGGATGAACCGATCGCCTCAGCCCTGTTCCGTCTCTGCACCCCGTGTCAGTCGCCCGCCGCACGCCGCCCGCGGGCGCGCCCGCCTCCGATCCGCCTTTCGAGCAGGCTCACGAGATCGTCCGGCGCGAACGGCTTTTCCAGACACGTGACGTGGCCGTTCTTCTTGAACCGCATGCTTTGCCGGTCGTCCCCGAACCCCAGCAGGGCGATGCAGGGCGTCCTGCCGCACTTCTGCTCCAGCTCGCCCAGATCGCCTTCCTCGGCGTCTGCAAGCGTCTCCAAGTCAATGATCACCGCGTCTACGGCAGCAGCTCTTCCCGCGCCGTCTGCCAGCAGGGCCAGCGCCTCCCGGCTGCTCTCGGCCTTTGCAACTCCGTAGCCCTCCTCCTCGAGCGTGAACGAAAGTGTGAATCGTTCTTCCGGTTCGCGCTCCAGAAGCAAGACTCGCTTGGCCCTCATGCCCTCTCCCTGTGCGAGCATACTGTCTGACTTCGCCAGGTGGTAAGAGCAGGAAGCGTGCCAACTCCGTCGATACGCGGGATTCTTCTTGTCACGGCGGCCGGCGCCGAGAGCGGGGCGGCGTGTTGTCGCCGACGAAATCGCGGTTTGCCGGATGTAACGAAGGATCGCCCCGCGCAAAGCTGACGCACAGAAGCCGAGCCCGGCGTCTCAAGTCCGCCCGGTGCGTCGATGCCGGGCGGGGAGAAATGGTGTGCCGAGTTTTGACAGGATTTTCGGCCGATACGTCAACAGCACGCGGGAATCGGTGCGGGGCGTCATGTCAAAGGACGTTACACTGTCATGTTTTGGCACACGTTTTCGACCGCTACTCGCCGGCAAGGGAGGGACTCGCGGTCTTCTTGAGATGGCGGATCAGCGTCTGGCGGGTGACGCCGAGCAGCTGCGCGGCGAGCGTCTGGTTGTTTCCGGTGCGCCGGAGCGCCTCGGCCATGAGGAGTTCCTGTGCCTGTTTCAGGGTGGGCAGAGCCTCCCACGCCGTGAACGAGGCGTATTCCTTCGGCCCGGCCGTCGGGCGTGCGTCGGCAGCCGGGCGTTCCTGGGCGATGGCCGCCTTGAAGCTTTCCATGGAGAGCTTCCGGGACTTGTGCTTGCTGACGGCGTCGAAGACCATCGAGCGCAGTTCGCGGACGTTGCCGGGCCAGGAGTAGTTGCGCAGCAGGACGAACAGCTCCGGCGGCGGCGTGGGTTTGCGTTTCTGCAGCGACTCGGCGGCTTGACTGAGGAAGTGCTCGACGAGCAGATCGACATCCTCGAGCCGCTCCCGCAGCGGCGGGATGTGGACGTGATGCAGCCGCAGCCGGTAGTAGAGGTCGTTGCGGAACTTATCGGCCTCCTGGAGCGCCTTCAGGTCGCGGTTCGTGGCCACGATGATGCGCGCATCGGTCTGCTTGGGCACATCGGAGCCCAGCGGCAGGTATTCGCGTTCCTGGAGCAGGCGCAGCAGTTTCACCTGCGCCGCGGGGTTCAAATCCCCGATTTCGTCGAGGAACAGCGTTCCTTCGGCGGCTTGTTCGATGAGGCCCTTTCGCGATTCGTTGGCCCCGGTGAACGCGCCGCGCAGGTGGCCGAACAGCGTATCGGAGAACACACTGTCGTCCAGCCCCGCTACGTTCACGGGTACGAATCGGCCCGGGCGTTGGCTCAACGCATGGATGGCGTTGGCGATGAGTTCCTTGCCGACCCCCGTCTCGCCGGTGATCAGGACCGGCTGGCTCGTGATGGCGATGGCTTCCGCATACTGGAAGATGGCCTCCATATGTTCGTTCTTCGTGACGATCCCGGCGAAGGCCGCGGGCCGTTGCGGCCGGGGCGCAAACAGCCGCTCCTTGAGCATGCTGTTTTCGTAGCGCAGTTCGACGAACGACAGGGCGCGGCGCACGGCGCTGATGAGGCGGCGTTCCTCGATCGGTTTCACCAGATAGTCGAACGCGCCGCCGCGCATGCAGTGTACCGCCGTCTCGATATCGCCGACGCCCGTGGTGATGATGACGATCAGGTCGGGGAATTCCGTCATGATGTCCGCCAGCAGTTCCTCTCCGCTGCGGTGCGGCATGCGCAGATCGAGCAACATCATCTCGATGGGCGCGTGCCGCAGATGATGCAGCACCTCCCGGCTGTCCGCGCACAGATGCAGGTTGGTGATCCCCTCGAACTGGAGCGCAATCTGGATGCTCTCGAGCGATTGATGCTCGTCATCCACGACCAGGATCGGATTGGACGGAAACGGTGTCGTCGTCACGTTGACTCCTTCTGCCGTCTTCTTGCCCGCGTTCTGCCGGTACCCTTCCTGCCGCGCGCCGGCGGCCGGTCCTCGGCCGCCGCCTCGCCGAGCGGCAGCGACAGGACGGCGGTTGTGCCCTCGCCCTCCTTGGACTTGAACTCCAGTTTCCCGCCGTGCCGCTGGACGATGCGGGCTGAGACGGACAGACCCAGCCCGGTCCCGCCGCAATCCTGCTTGGTCGTGAAGAAGGGGTCCAGCACCCGGTTCAGTGCCGCGTCCGGAATACCGCGCCCCTCGTCCCGGACGCTGACCTTGACGAGCCGCGCCTTCCGGTCGTAGCGCGTGGCGACGCGGATGGCCTGCTCCTTGTTGGTCAGCGCCTCGCAGGCGTTCTGGACCAGGTTGATCACGACCTGCTCCAGTTGCCGCGCGTTTGCGGTCAACGGCGGCAGGCTGCGCCCGTACTCGACACGGAACACGCGCGTGCTCCGCTTGATGCTGCTCTGGAGCAGACCGAGGGCCGCGCGGACGACGGCGTTGAGGTCGACATCCGGGCTCGTCTGCGCCGGTTCGCGCCGGGCGAAGCCTTTCAGGTCGTCCACGATTCCCTTAATCCGCCGCGCGCCGTTCAGGATCCCGTCCAGCAGCCGCGGAATCGTCTCGCGCATCTCGCTCCAGCTCCTGGCGCCGACCCGGAAATCCCCGTGTTCGGCCACATGTTCGTCGATGATCGGCGTCGTCTGGCGATAGATCTTGGACAGCACCGGCGCGTTCAGCATGATGAAATGCGCCGGGTTGTTGACTTCGTGCGCGACGCCCGAGACCAGCGTGCCGAGCGCGACCATCTTGTCGGCCTGGACAAGCTGCTGGCGCTGGAACTCCGCTTCGGCTTCGGCTTCTTTTCGCTGCGTGATGTCCGTCAGAATGCCCTGGACCCCCGTGAGCCGCGCGCCCTCGTACTTGGGCTGGCTGGACGTGAGGATCCAGCGCGTCTCGCCCGCTCGGGTTCGGACGCGGTATTCGTTGGTTACCCGTTCGCCTGCCAGGATGCGCGCGAAGTTCGCCTTGAGCTGCGACGCGTCTTCGGGATGAAAAAAGTCGATGAAGTGGCGCCCGACGATCTCCGATGACGCGGAGTCAAGCAGCAACTCGGCGGCCGGGCTGGCGTAGGTGATGACGCCGTGCAGGTCCACCGCGTAGATCACGTCGCGCATGTTCTCGACGAGGTAACGGAATTTCCCTTCGCTCTCGCGCAGGGCCTGTTCCATGGCCTTGCGCGGCGTGATGTCCGTCACGATCCCGAGAATGGCGGTCTGGCCCGCGAAACTGATGAGTTTTGTCGTGATGATCGATTCGATTTCCCGGCCGTCCTTGGCGAGCAGCGCGTACTCATAGGGCTCGACGTCCTCGCTGCGCAGGTGCCGGGCGAAATTCGCACGGATCATCGCGTGGTCTTTCGGTGCGATGATGCTCATGTGGTCGAAGGTCGGCGCGTAGAACTCTTCCCGCGTATAGCCCAGCGTCCGCTCGCTTTGCCGGTTGGCGTAGACCACGCGGCCGCCCTGGTTGATGAAGATCATGTTCGGCGACTGCTCGGCCAGGTTCCGGAACTTCTCCTCGCTTTCGCGCAGCGCCTCTTCCACCCGGCGCCGCTGGGTGATGTCGCGGATGTGTTCAATGACCCCGATGACGTTCCCGTCGGCGTCCTTGAGGGGAAAGGCGGACAGATCGATCCAACCGGCGGGCTTGTCGCCCGCCGGTCTGAAGGGCTCGACGGCGCTGTGGGCCTTGCCGGAGTCGAACACCTTCTCGGCCGGGCAGTCGGGGCAGGGCTGCTCCCGCGATTGGCAGGCCTCGTAGCATTTCTTTCCGACCAGCGGCATGCGCGCGGCGTACATCTCTTCCATCCGGACGTTGGTCCGCACAATCGTGAACTCGCTGTCCAGCACGCAGATGCCGTCCTGAATGCCGTCGAACACGCTCTGGAGGAACTGCCGGCTCTGGTCCAATTCTTCCTGCGCCCACCTGCGTTCGGTGATGTCGCGCACGACGGCGAGCAGGTGGTCCCGGCCGTTGACGGCGACGCGCCGGATGTTCGCCTCGATCCACAACGGCCGGCCGCTGCGGTGCACGTGCTGCCACTGAACGGTGCGCGGGGCCTGCGTGTCGGCCGTCCGCAACCATTCCAGGGCCTGCCGCCGGAAATCGGCGTACAGGCCTGACCGGCGATCGGAGGCGGCGGGCCGTGGCCGCAACAGTTCCTCGCGCGGGAAGCCCAGCATCTCGCACATTTTCGCGTTCACGTCGGTGACGCGTCCCGTCTCCGGATCCAGTACGACGATTCCGTCGTTCACGGAATCGAAGATGAGCCGGTAGTCGGCCTCCGAATCCTGAACGGCCGCCTTCGCCTTGTGCCGGTCGGAGATGTCCCGCACGACGCTCACCCAGCCGATGCGCGCTTGGTTGTCGCCTTCCAGCGGCGTCAGGTACTGTTCGGTCGGGAACACGGCCCCGTCCTTGCGTTTCATGGGGCACTCGAATCCTTCACACCGGCCGTGTTGCTCGACGGCGGGGATCAGGCGGGCGCGGAACGTTGCGAATGCGGCGGCGTCTGCGTGCAGGAATTCCGTTGTGCGGCCGATCAGTTCGTCGCGTGCGTACCCGAAGATGCCGGACGCGGCCGGGTTGCAGTCCGCGATCTCGCCGGTGTCCGCGTCGATGACGAGAATGGCGTCGCGCAGGCTGGCGAATGCCCGGTCGAGCAACCGTCTCGACGGCTCGATTCCGGGTTTGGCTCTTTTCGGCCTCTTCATTTTCGCGTGTCCGCGTCCGGGCGGCCTGCGCCCCGAATGCGCGGCCGGCTTGCGGGCCGGGCCCACCCGGCCCGCACGGGGATCGGCTACCCGGTGGGACTTTATCACACTTTTTTCCGCGCGGCTCGGGAAAAATGTGGTATGCTCACCCACGAACGGCGGGAGGCGCATGGCGATGGCCTGTGAGACGGCGAAGAAACGGCGTGCACGATTGGCCGGGGCGGTGTTGGTGACGGCCGTCGTGACGGCTCTGCTCTTCCTGGCGGAAGACACGCCGGAGAAACGGTACCTGAACCCGCTGTATCTGGACGCGCTTGTGCTGGTGGCGGGACTGGGGCTGCTGGGCGACGCCTTTGCGCAGGCGCGCACGGGCCGGCTCTACTCCCTGCTGCTGCGGTGTGTGGTCGGGGCGGCGATGACGACCATCCACGTACTGCAGTTCGCGTTTGACCTGTGTCGCGGTTTGTAGCGCCGGGCGGCCGCCCCCGAACCCTCAGGGCAAGCGGCGGGCCGCCGTTTCGACTTTCAGGCGTCTTCCTGGTGTTGCGTGGTCTTGATGACGAATTCCATGAACTCGTGCGTGATCCGGTTGATGTGCTCGGTGGTGAGTGCCAGGGACTGCGTGACGGGTTCGTCGATGCGGTAACGCTGGGCGTCCACGCCGGTGCCCATGCCGTTGCGCATGGCGATCGCGTCGGCCATGTGCACGAAGGCCGCGAGCCGGCTGCCGCCGGACTCGGACGGCAGGTGGTGGTGCCGCACGGCGACGCCGAGTGCTTCGGGGATCTGCCACTTTTCGCAGACGTCGCCCGCGATTTCCGCATGGTCGAACCCGAGGATCAGCTTCTCGACGTCGAGCCACATGTGCTGCGTGCGTTCGAGCTGTTTCGTGAACGCCCACTTCTGTTTCCGGACGTGCTTCTCGAGGACGAGTTTGCCCGCATCGTGAATGAGCCCCGCGGTGAACGCGTCGTCCGCCAGGGCGGGCGCCTTGATCGTGGCGATGCTCTTCGCGGCGCTGGCGACGGCAAGCGAGTGCGACCACAGCGTGCCCGCCTCCAGCCCGTACCCCTCCAGCGGGCGGTCGAGCAGATCGGACGCGCTGGCGACCGTCAGGATTTCGCCGAGGGTCCTGTGCCCCAGCACGACGGCCGCATGCTGGACGGAGCCGACCTTGGCGCTCAGCCCGTAGTAGGCCGAATTCGCATAGCGCAACACCTTCGTGGCGATGGCCTGGTCGGTTTCGATGATCTTGGCGAGCCGGTCGAAGTTCGCCCTGGGGTTCGAGAGCAGTTCGCGCGCCTTCAGCATCACTTGCGGCATGGGCGGCAGGTCCTTGAGGGTGGAGAGGATCAGCTCACGGATACTGTCGGGTGTCGGCCGCACCTGAAAGAACGGCACGGAGATGCCCTTGCGCACTTCGCCGTCGGAAGCCGGCTCCGCCGGCTTGTCGCCGGGTTTCGGCGCGGGCGCCGGCGCGGCCTTCGGGGTGAACGTGAGGCGGGTGCGGCAGCTGGGGCACTCGAACACGACGGCCTTGCCCGGGATGAGCCGGTCGTCCGGCAGCACGCACGCCTTCCGGCATTTTCCGCATACGACCTGCATGGCTCCAGCCGCCTCTCACATCACGCGGGCACTTCCGTGCGGCACACCCCGGCGCTGTCACGTGCCGCGCTTGGTCCGCAGACCCGGTGCGCCAACCGAGGCCCGGAAGGGGTTTCCAGCAGATGAATGTACGACAACGGATGCAGACTCGATTCCAGCACGCATCCGCTGCGGTTCATTCATCCGCTGGAATCCTTCCTTGTTCTCGGGGCACGTCGAAACGCTGGCCGGCGCAACAGGACGCCCCGCCCGCCGGTGCGCCCCGCGCCGGCTACTTGGCCCCGGATGGGCGGGTGGTCCGCTCGACATAGTCGATCACTTCGCCCATGATCGTGCTGACGTCTTCTTCCTGCAGGCTGAGAAACGGCAGCGCGGTTTCGTCCATGCGATACAGCATGCCGTCGATTCCGGTGCCCAGCCCGCTCATCATGGCGATGGCGTCGGCCACGTGCACGATATGCGCCAGCCGGTTCTCGCCGGATTTGCCCGGCTCGTGGTGGTAGCGGATGGCCACGGCCAGTTCGTCGGGCACGCGCCATTTCTGGCACACATCGGCCGCGATCTCCGCATGGTCGAAGCCCAGCAGTTGCTTTTCGGCGTCCAGCCACATGTGCCGCCCGTCGCTGAGCAGGGCCTGAAATTCCTGTTCGCGTTCCGTAATGTACTTGTCGAGGATGAGTTTGCCCGCGTCATGAATGAGCCCGGCGGTGAACGCGTCGTCGGCCATCCCGCGGTCGCGTTTGCCGGCGATGATCTTGGCGCCTTGCGCCACGGCCAGCGCGTGCGCCCACAGGTCGCCCGCCGCCAGCCCGTAGCCCTGCAGCGTCTGGCTCAGCAGGCTGGTCGTGCCCGCCATGGCCAGCAGTTCGGCGAGCGTCTTCTGGCCGAGCACGACGGCCGCGTGCTGGACCGACGCCACTTTCCCGCTCACGCCGTAGTAGGCCGAGTTGGCGAGTTTCAGAACCCGTGCCGCAATGGCCTGGTCGGTCTCGAATACGTTGGCCAGGGCCTGGAAGTTGGCGTTCGGGTTGCCCATGATCTCGCGCGCCTTCTGGACCACCTGCGGCATGGGCGGCAGGTCGAGAATGGTCCGCATGATACGCGTCTTGAGCACGTCGCCCGTCGGGCCCGCCTTGGTCGGCGGCGCCGGCCGCGGCGCGGCCGCCTTCGGTTCCGGTTGCGCCGGTTCGGCAGCCTGCGGTTCGGCCGGCGGTTCGGGTTGGTCGCGCTTGACCCGGATTTCGATCTTGCCTTTGCAGGCGGGGCACGGAAAGACGACGTCGCGATCGAAATTCAAACGCTCGTCGGGAATATCAAACACGCGATGACACTGTGGACACTCCAGTTTCATGGGCCCCGTCCCCCCCCCCCCGCTACGCGATCTTGATCTTCCCCGCGTCGATATCCAGAACCATTGACCGGATCTTCTGACCGCCTGTGTCTTCCATCTTCACGTCGAGATTCGCCTTCTGCAATTCGTCCTTCACCGCGGCCACGAGCTTCTGGCCGAGATTCGCGCCCGCGCTCATCGCCATCATCGTGGCGCCGCCGGCGACGGCCACCGAGAACGGCGGCTCCACGCCCTGCTGCCTGAGCCCGTCGAGAATATGCGGGATCGCGACATTCGCGTATTGGCCCGGGTGATTCGGGTTCGGCGTCGGCGAGACGGGCGCCACGATGTGCGCGCCCGCCGCCCGCTTGTGCGCCGCGCTGTAGAGAATGACGCCCACGCCGAGCGCGATGCGCTCGATCTTCAGGATGCCTTGGCCGGCCATCCCGCATTCCATGGGCTTCAGGTTTACTTCCGGCATAAGACGGCCCCGCCCCGATCGGCCGCGGCCGATCGGGCATGGTTGACGGCCCATGCTTCACAAGCGACAGTCGCCACGGGTCGTGCCGAGGGAAGGGGTGCCCACTCGGCGCGCGGGTCCGCCGGTGCCCGGGCGCCGGGACACGTCTACGCCGGCGAGGCGTCCTGCGTAGTCCGCGTCGTGAAGTCAATGGCCTCGCTCATCACGTTGCTCAAGTGTTCGTCGTGGATGCCGAGGAACGGCATCGCCGTGCTGTCCAGCCTGTAGCGCATCCCGTCAAGCCCCGTACCGATCCCGATCATCATGGCGGTCGCATCGGCCAGGTGCACGACATAGGCCAGATCGCTGTCTTCGGCCTGGGATGGAAAATGGTGGAACCGGATCGCCGTGGCCAGATGCGCCGGGATCTTCCATCTCTCGCACACGTCGGCCGCGATCTCGGAATGATCGAACCCGAGTATCTCGCGTTCGGCGTCGAGCCACATCCGCTGGCTGTCCTTGAGGAACTCGCCGAACGCCGCTTCTTCCTGCTTGACGTAGCCGTCCAGGATCAGTTTGCCCGCGTCGTGGATGAGGCCGGCGGCGAACGCGTCTTCGGCCAGCTCCGGCCTCCGCATCCGGGCGACGGCGCGCGCGCCGCTGGCCACCGCCAGCGAATGGTGCCACAGATCGCCTGCCGCCAGCCGATAGCCCGTCAGCTTCCGGCTCAGCAACGCCGAGGCGCTGGCCAGCGTGAGCAGTTCGCCGAGCGCCTTCTGCCCCAGCACGACCGCCGCGTGCTGGATGGAGGCGACCTGGCCGCTGATTCCGTAGTAGGCCGAGTTCGCCAGCTTCAGGACGCGGGCCGCAATCGCCTGGTCGGTCTCGAACAGCTTGGCCAGGTCGCCGAAACTGGAATTGGGATCGGCCATGATCCGGCGCGCTTCGTCCACAATCTGCGGCATCGGCGGCAGATCCCGAACGCTGCGCACGATCCGGTCCTTGAGGAAGTTGCCCGTCGGCGCCCCGCCCTCCGCCGGCGCCTCCGCGCCGTCCGGCGCGGAGGCCGTCTTGTTCCGGTTCCGGCTCCAGTCGAACGGCACGGGCGCCTTGCAGTTCGGGCAGCGAAAGGCGCCCTTCCTTCGCCACAGGAGCCGGACACCGGGAATCGTGTAGGCCTTATGACAGTTGGGGCATTCTACTTGCATCCGACACGCTCTCGCCCGGGAGCCCAGCCGCTGTCCGGCTGCGACACACACGCAACAGGCGGTTAGATATCCTCGAAAGCGACTTGCACCTCGCCCGACCGGCTGTCGAATTCCATGACGCGCATCTTTGACCCGCCGGTCTGTTCCACTTTCAGATCCACGCTCGCCTTCGTCAATTCTTCTTTCACGGCTGCCACCAGCTTCTCGCCGAAACGGCTGTCGGGCGGAAACCCTTCCATCCTGGCGCCGCCGGCGATCGCCGCGCAGTAAGGAGGCGCCACCCCGTTCTGCTCCAGTTGCCGGAGGAGGGCGGGAATAGCCACGTTCGCAAACTGGCCGGGATAGGTGGGGGCCTCCAGCGTCGAATGGGCCGAGAGAATGTGAACGCCGGCTGCCTGCTTGCGGGCCGGCGCGTAGAGGATGACCCCGACGCCGACGGCGATGTGCTCGATCTTCAGGATGCCGTCCGCGACAAACGCGTGCTGCGTCGGGCCGATAGAGAACTCTTTCATCAGGACCCTTTCCCCTCCCTGCGCTTTGACATGCCCGGGATATGGTCCCATGAATAGGGGCTTGTGTCAAGGTTGGGGGTGCCCGCCCGGCGCCTTTCCCCTACAGCAGAGACGCCCGGCCGGCGCGCGCGAAGGCGACCGCCTCGCGCATCAGTTCCAGCGCCTTGCGGATCCTGCCGGGCTCCTCGAAACCGTAGGAGAGGCGCAATTGCGTCTTGCCCCGGCCGACGAGTTCGCCCTTCGGATGCACGCAGTATTCGCCGGGGATATGGACGACCCTCGGCTTCTTCGCGCCCGGCGGGCCGTCGACCGTTGCGTCGCCCGTCGTGCGGGCAAGGAAGCGGAAGAACGGGGAACCCTCGCCCGTCTCGATCCCGTCGAGCGTGAGGTAGTAGTAGAAACCCGCGCTTCCGCCCGAGCAGTGCGTCAGGGCGTCGCCCAGGCTCTCGTCGATCCAGCGCCTGGCCATGCGCGCTTTCTCGCGATAGCCCTGGTTCACCTTCTCGATCTGCCCCTTCACGTGCCGGTCCAGCAAGTAGCAGGAGTTCACAAGGCCTGATCGGCGCGTCCTGCGCCACGCGCATCCGGAGTCTGCGACACTTCTTTCGACATCGACCTGAGGCGCGAAGAACTCTGGCGCAGGAGCTTGAGAAGCAGCTTGGTGGCCAGCGGCGGGTCGTCCTTGAGAATGCGCATGAAATCGGACTGCTTGATTGTCAGGAGCGTGACATCGGACAGCGCAGTCACGGTGGCCGAACGTGTCACGTTTTCGGTCAACGACATCTCGCCGAAATGGCCGCCCGGTCCTATGGCGCTCAGGGTCCTGCCTTTGAGCGTCACCCCTGCAGTCCCGTCAACCAGAACAAACAGTTCGTCGCCTTCTTCCCCTTCACGAATGATGTGTTCTCCCTTCGCCCTTTTCTGCGTGTAGATGATCCGGAGCAGATGCAGGATCTCGTAGTCGGACAGGTCGTCGAAGAGAACGAGACGGCGCAGGAACTTGATCTTGGCATGGAGCGCCATCTCCGGCCGAGCCCTCTGTTCCGAGAGGGGTTCGGCTACGGCGAGGGTAATGTTGTCTTGGCTACCCCGGCGTTTCGCTTCGCCAATGAGATATTGGACCAGCCGCTCCGGATCCCTGGTTTCCGAGCTCAGGTCCCGCAGCTCGTTGCCGGTTATGTAGGCGTGCAGTCCGTCCGAACACAACAGAAAGCGGTCATGCGGCTGGACGCGAAGGAAGACGGTGTCGATCTCAGACTTGGGCTCCGCGCCGATCGACCGTGTCAAGATGTGGCCTTCCTGGTGGGTGTCGGCCTCTGCGGGTGAAATCTTGCCCGAGGCGAGTTGCTCGCTCGTGAGCGTGTGGTCTTCGGTGAGGCGGTAGATCCACCCGTCGCGAACCAGGTAGGCCCTGCTGTCGCCGGCGTGGGCGATGAAGGCACCTTCGTTGGCCAGAATGAGCACTACGGCCGTGGTGCTCATGCCGGCGTATTCCCGGTGCGCCGCGGCCGCGGAGAAGATCTTGTAGGTTGTGCTGGCCATGATTTTCCTGAGGAGACGGAGGAGCGGGAAGCGCAGCTTCCTGTCCCGGGCAGCGGTGTACTTGGCGAACCGATCGCGCACGGCCTCGAACTCGGCCCGCACGTTCTCGACCAGCATCTTGCTGGCCACGTCGCCGCCCCTCGAGCCGCCTACGCCGTCTGCTACCACGATCAAGGCCACGTCGGAGTCGGGCGGCGCGTGTACAAGCAGGCTGTCTTCATTGGTCTGCCGTACCATGCCGATGTCTGTTTCGCCATAGGCCAGGATAGTCATCTGCAAACACTACGACGGGTATGGCCGGTAATCAAGTCCGGAAAGCAGCCGTTCTCATTGTGGCGAGGCATGGAGACATTCGTTCGTAGTCAAGCCCGTAAGGGCTGTCCGCGTGCACCGTTCGGTCCCGGGAACGCCCCTTACGGGGCTTCCACCACAGGCGGATCTTCGACACTACAAGCGGGCGCAGCACCATAATGAGAACGGCTGTCGCGGAAAGCCGGTCGTGCGCGCCCGCGACTCTCGACAAAGCCTACGACACCGGTGGGTCGACCCGGACGAACGGCTCCGCCTCCGCTCCCGCGCGGCGCGTCTGCCGGAAGGGCTCTCACTTTGCCGCCTGCTCAGGCGGGTTCGTCGCCGCAGGCGGCCTGGAGGCGTTCGAGTTCCGCCGTCAGCGTCTTGACCACGCCGGCACGGGCGGGGTCGTGGTAGACGCTGTTCAGCTCGCAGGGGTCCGTCTCGAGGTCGAACAGCTCCCATTCCGGCTCGCGCGGCTCGTCCGCGGTGCCCGGCTGACCGCAGGGCTGCCCATAATAATAGATGAGCTTGTGGGTGAGGGTGCGCACCCCGTAGTGCGCGCAGACTTTGTGCCCGCCGCCACGGTGCATCCAGTAGCGGTAATACATCGATTCCTGCCAACCCGCCGGGCGGTAGCCCTGCAGCAGCGGGCGGAAGCTGGCGCCCTGCATGTCCGCGGGCACCTCGATTCCCGCATAGTCCAGGAAGGTCGGCGCAAAATCGAGGTTCAGGATCATGTCCCGGTTGACGGACTCGGGCTTGATCTCGCGCGGGTAGCGGATGACGAACGGCATGCGCAGCGATTCCTCGTACATGAACCGTTTGTCGAACCAGCCGTGATCGCCGAGGAAGAAGCCCTGATCGGAGGTGTAGATCACGATCGTGTCCTCGGCGAGCCCCTCGGCGTCGAGATAGTCGAGCAGCCGGCCGACGTTGTCGTCGATGCTCGCGATGCAACGC
The DNA here is from genome assembly GCA_016929905.1 of Kiritimatiellia bacterium. GTDB lineage: Bacteria > Verrucomicrobiota > Kiritimatiellia > JAFGHX01 > JAFGHX01 > JAFGHX01. The sequence goes on along the minus strand of JAFGHX010000039.1, from coordinate 3,876 downwards.
AGGTAGTCCTTGATGTAGCGCTGGTAGCGCCAGCTCTTCTCTTCCGCGCGGGACAGGCCGGCGGGGACCGGCTGCTTGAGGTCGCGTTCGGTCAAGTGCCACATCTGCATCTCGGCCTCGACGGCGGCCCGGGCGCGGTTGCTGTAGTCGTCGTCGAAGGTGTTCGGTTCCGGAATCGCGGTGTTTTCGTACATCAGCGCGTGCGCCGCGTCGGGCTCCCAGGGCCGGTGCGGCGCCTTGTGGTGGCACATCAGGCAGAAGGGCCGGCTCTTGTCGCGCTGCTCGAGGAACTGCAGGGACAGGTCGGTGATGATGTCGGTCGCATAACCGCGGACTACCTTTTCCTGCTCCATCTCGACCATTTTCGGGTTGTGGTACAGGCCCTGGCCGGGCAGCACGCACCAGTAGTCGAACCCGGTCGGCCAGTGCTGCGGGCCCTGGCCGAGATGCCATTTGCCCGCGATCGCGGTCTGATAGCCCTGCGTCTGCAGGAGTTTCGGGTAGGTGAGCAGGCGGTTGTCGATACGGGAAGCGAGTGTGGTGACGCCGTTGACGTGGCTGTGCGTGCCCGTGAGGATCACCGCGCGGCTCGGCGTGCAGATGGAGTTGGTGCAGAAACAGTTGTCGAACCGCATGCCGCCCGCGGCGATGCGGTCCAGGTTCGGCGTCTCGTTGATGCGGCTGGCGTAGCCGCTCATCGCGTGCGAGGCGTGGTCGTCGGACATGATGAACAGGATGTTCGGGCTCTTCTCGCGCATGGCATCTCCTTTTCTCGCTTCGCTCGAAAAAAGGTCGAAGGTCCGAAGGTCGAAAGTCGAAGGTCCATAGGCGCGGGTTCTGCGTCCCCGACCTTCGACCTTTGACTTTCCGACTTTCGACCCCTCCGGCTCTTGACCTTCGACTCCTCCGTCTAGGCGAACTCGCCCGGATGCCGGCGTTTGAGTTCGGGAATCGCGTCGCCCCGGCCCGTCTGCTGCAGCCGTTCGCAATAGGCTTTGAGTTGGCCCCGGGCGTGAAGGGGCCCGCCCTCGCGTATGACCGTCCACAGCGGGTCGGCGTCGCGTGGCTCGAACGGCATCGTCTTCATCATCGCGTCGTGCCACTGGGTCAGCAGATAGACGGCCTCTCGACAGACTTCGGGATGTTTTTCGGCCAGATTGACCTGCTCGTGCGGATCGTCCTGCACGTTGAACAGCATGTCGTCGGGGAACAGATGGTAGCCGTCGTGATAGGTGCGCACGTACATCCAGGGGCCGAACCGCACGCCGCGCTGGCAGACGTGGCAGCACTGGCTCAGCACGAGATAGTCGCGCCCGCAGTCTTGGCCCGCGCGGATGGCGGGTGCATAGCTTTGCCCGTCCCAGCGCCCGACCGGCTCCTTGCCGAGCATGTCCGCCAGGGTAGGGGCCAGGTCGAGGTTGTAGTGCAGGCCCGTGTCGACGTGGCCGGCCTTGCAGCCGGGCCAGCGCACGATCATCGGGATGCGGGTGACGATCGAGTTGGCGGTGCTGTGTTCGGCGTAGATGCCGAGCTCGCCCATGTTTTCCGCGTGGTCGGAGCTGATGATGACGATCAGCTCGTCCATCACCCCGGCGGCCTCGAAGGCGTCGAACAGCCGGCCGATATGGCTGTCCATGAACGCGATCCCGCAGTCGTAGCCGTCGAACAGCTTGTGCAGGTCGGCCATGTCTTTCAGCTCGCCGGGGTAGCGAGGGTTGTCCTTGACCACGTTCGTGTACATCGCCAGTTCCTGTGCGCTGAACGGGCCGACCTTCTTGCGGTGCCGGGCCAGGACCTCGGGCGTGATCCAGTCGGGGATGGGCTCGTCCTTGAACGGGTTGCCGAACGATACGGGCGCCCGGTACTGGGTATGCGGATCCCAGTAGTTCACCTGCAGGAACCAGTTGTCCGCCTTGGCGTTGGCTTCGATCCACTTCAGCACCGTGGGGGTGATCTCTTCGGCGGATTCGCTGCCGGACTTGCCGGTGTTGTGCATCTCGCTGAACCCGGCGTAGAAGCTCCACGAGGAATGCCGCTCGGCGAACGGGCTGATCGAGACGGTCTTGAGCCCGGCGGTGCGCAGAAAGCCCGGCAGGCTCTGGCGCCACAGCCGGTCCTTGAACCCGCGCGGGCTGCCCTCGATCCGGATATCGGCGCACGTGCCGCCGTGGCCGACCACGCCGGTGTGGATCCCGAACATGCCGCTCATCAGCGCCGTGCGCGAGGGCAGGCAGGGCGCGTCGGAACAGTGCGTGTTGTCGAACCGCACGCCTTGCGCCGCGATCCGGTCGATGTTGGGCGAGGTGTTGCGGTGGTACCCGTAACAGCCGAGGTGGTCCGGCCGCAGCGTGTCCAGGTCAAGGTACAGGATTCTCATTTCTCCAGGCTCCTTTCGCCGTTTGCCTTGTCGTCGAACTCGAACGTGAAAGCGGTGTTCTCGCACAGCCCGGCGGCCGCGTTCGCCAGTGCGCGCAGGCGCGCGGGGCGCGAGGCGTCCCCTTCCGGCATGAAATTCTCGGCCAGTGCCACGATGCCGGCCAGCTCGTTCTGTTCCAGAACCACGCAGGCCATGCGCCGAACGCCGTGCGTGTTGAAGTGCTCATCCGCCGCGTGCCCCAGGCGCCGCGCCGACGCAACGCGCTCCGCCGCCAGCTTCGCCGCGAGCTTGCCTTCGACTCCGTCGCGCACATAGGCCCACCAGCCGGCGGCACGCGCCTGCCGGCCGTGCCAGGCGGCGGCGAGGCACGAGACGGCCTCCAACTCCCCGTGCCACGGCCGCACGAACCCGATGCGCGCCATCACCCGCACCTCGCGGCGCGGCGGAACCGCCCGCTGCACCAGGACCATGCCGCTCTTGCCCGGGACGTACCATTCGGCCGTGCAGGCCGTCCCGTCGGCCAGCCGTTGCAGCGCCTGGGACACGCGCCGGGTGAAACGCTGGGGGTTGCGATCGAATTCCACGAGCGAGGCCTGCGCGTGATAGTGCTTGTCGGTATCGTCGCGTGCGGCGAGGTTCAGCGCGATCAGCGTGTTCAGAATGCGCAGCAGCGAGGATTTCGGCGCCTGTACCGCCCTGGCCAACCCTTCCAGCGTCAGCGGCCCATCCTGTTCCAGGGCCCGCAAGACCTCGATCCCGCGCGCCAGCGCCGGCGCCTCGTAGCGTATGGACGATTGTTTCATATATCGAATACGTTTCAAATATAGAATTACCGGGCCCGGGGTGTCAACCCCGAAACGGCGCGGCGGCGAGTGGCGCCGATCGGCTTCCGCACGCGCCCGCTTTCGACTGACCGGCGGCGGGCGTGGCTTGACGGGCTCACGGCGACTGGCCTAGACTGCGGGCGGCGCGGGCAGAGGGCACGCCGCGTCCGCTTGCCGCCGCCGGTGCCGCCGCGGGCGGGACCGGGGGGCGAGGGAGAGATTGGGAAGGGGCGTGACGGAGGTTGCGACAAAGATTACGACAAAGCTCACGGCAAAGATTATGACAGAGACAGGGAGGGCGATAGACATGGGCAAGAAGATCTGCAAGGGCGACCACCAGGGCCATCTCTGCGTGCTGGCGAGCAAGGATTTGTTCGACGAGATTCGGGAACTGGTGCGCGATCCGACGCACATCTGCTTCAACTGCGGTCGCGTGGCAGATTCGGCGCGGAACCTGTGCAATCCGATGCCGCTTCAGGAATCCGGCGACCGGTGAGTCTCTGAACGTGCTCGAGAACCCGCCTTCGCTCAGATAGCTTCGGCGGGCGCGGCCCGCCTTCGCTCAGATAGCTTCGGCGGGCGCGGCCTGCCTTCGCTCAGATAGCTTCGGCGGGCGCGGCCCGCCTTCGCTCAGATAGCTTCGGCGGGCGCGGCCCGCCTTCGCTCAGATAGCTT
>JAFGHX010000344.1 GCA_016929905.1 Kiritimatiellia bacterium | reverse complement strand
CCGGGGTGGAACCCGGCCCTCCAAACCACACGATATGGCGCACTGGAGGGCGCGGTTCCACCCGCGCCGAGGTTTTTCAGCGCAATCGAAGTTCGGCGTTTCGGAGACAGGAGCCCTTCTCAGTTCGAATCGATCACAGTCCTTTTCTCTTCCCCGTTCGATGTTCGATGCTGGATGTTCGATGTTCGATGTTCATCCGGAAGCGTCCACTTTCATCCAGATGGTCTTCCCGATCGGCCGGCGGTTCGCGCTTGGACACCGCGGACTAGGGCACGGCAAAGGCCTGGACCCTGAGTCCGCGCGGCGCGGCGGGCGGGACAACGTCCACGTTGCCGGCGGCGATCGGCCCGATGTAGCGGGTGGCCGCGACGAGATCGTCGTACCACACGGTCTGGTCGGCAAACACCGCGCTGGAGTAGACGCCGAGGTTGATGAAGCGCGACGCGATTTCCGCGATGCCGCGGAACCGCAGGTTCGGGTGGTCGGCGACCAGGTTCCCGTCGATCCAGACCCCCACCCGCCCGTCGCGCTCGCCCGGCGTGTTGTTCTGAACCATGAGCTCATAACAGATCCACCGGTCCCGGGGCGGCGTCACGTTCGGGCGGGGCACGAAATCGGGGCCCAGCTTGTCGCTGCCGTTCAGCGGACCGGTCGAGAGCAGGACGTCTCCCCACCCAGTGTCCTGATCCATGTGATAGCAGTAGTTGTACACCCAACCGGGCGGCTCGGTGTTTGCCGCGGGATTCCAGGAATGCAGCGGCGAGAGGTGATCGAGGCACACCCAGAAGAAGTTGGTGCCGTTGGGAACCGTGCCGGTCGGGTTCGCAAAAAGGTCGCCGGCTCGTCCGCCGCGGATACTCAAACCCGTGTGATGACAGCCCGGGAATGCCGGATGGAACTTCATGTACCAGCGTACGAAGAGCCGCTCCTGGCCCGCAACCTGCTTGACGACGCCGTGCGACTGCTGGGCCGTGCCCGTGCATGTGATCCGCACCGCCTGGCTGCCGCGGTTGACATTGGCGGCGTCGCGGGTGATGAGCAGATTGCCGTAGACGTTGTCCCAGCCGCCAATCTCCGACCATGAGATCCGGTCGCCGGAGAAACTCTCGAAATTCTCCGTGAACAGCACGTCCGCATGCCCGGCGATTCCCGCGTCATCGGGATACGCCGCCGCCAGCCCGGCGCCTTCCGGCAGCGGAGGCAAGGCATCGTCCCGCACCGGGTGCGGATAGGCGTACTTCGTGTAGCCGGGCTTCGGCCCGCTATCCACGTAGAGCTCGCGGTTCAACCGGACGCTGTTGGTCCAGTCGGCGTAGACGTCCCATGTGCCGGCGCGTGGGCCGGTGTTGTTCCAGATGTACATCGGGTCGATGACGTCGCGGGTGCCGTCATAGCCCCAGCCCGGCTGACGCGATTGCGGATACCCGGTCGGCACGGTGTTGTCGCCGACGGCGAGCAGCGTCTGGTTCCCGAAAGCGGACGGGGTCGCGCAGTTGCTGACCACATTGTCCGTGAACAGCCCCGTCCCGGCGCGGCACCAGAAGTAGCGGGCCTGGTTGCGCTCGGGCGTCGTCACGGTGAACGTGTTGTCGTAATACTCGAAGTGCCTGCCGCCCCGCATCGACGTGAAGCCATGGGTGAGGCCGCCGGTCCCGTCGAACAGGCAGTGCCGGAACACGACGCGGCCGTTGTCGTCGATGTCCGGACACCCGCTGCAGTTGAAGAAGGTGCAATCCTCGAAGTAGACGTTGACCGTGCCGTTCGAATCCAGCGCGCCCATCGTGGACGGGGTGTACCAGTCCCGCGGCGAATGAATGTAAACCGAAGCGCCCTGGCTGCCCGGGTACCCCTGGAAGTCGGCACCCGGCGTATCGAACATGCAGTTCCAGATCACGCCGCCCGTCGACAGGCAGGCCAGCACGGCAATGCCCGGTTCATCCCCGAACCGTTCGTCAATATCGAACCGGCAATCGTGAACAAGCGGCACGTTGGAACCGGTGCCCTGAATGCGGATGTAGTTGGTCTTCCGGGACCCCTCCATGAATGTGATGCCGGCAACCCCGCAGTGAAAATCGTCGCCGCTCGTCATCGTGATGAGCGGCACGGGCGAGTTGTTCGTGATGACGACGTTCCACGCCGCGTCGCCGCCGGGCGTCGGCGTGATGGTCTGGGCTTGGATCATGATCTGTTTGGTGGTCTCGATCCCGTTCGTCCACGTGGCCGTGCCCGCCGGGATCAACACGGTGTCCCCATCCACCGCCGCGTTCACCGCCGCCTGTACGTCGGCCCGCGCGCAGCTCGCCGCCGTGTGCGTGGCCGCGCGGGCGACACCGAACAGGAGCGTTGTCTGACACATCACGATCACGCCGGTCGCGCGCCAGCCGGTTCGTCGCATGGTTCGCCTCCTTCTCCTCTGGCTTAACCTGGAATGTTCACCCTTTGCCGTGTATCTGAAGTAGCGCGGGCATTCCTGAGTCCGCTCCATTAACCCGGCTCGCGGGGACGCTCGCCCTCCATCGGTGCTACATCTGGTATTCATGGAGGGCGAACGTCCCCGCGAGCCGCTTCTTGGAGTGCACTCATTTCTGCCCACGCTACCGGCTTCGAAACCGCTCTCGCCAATGGCGCCTTGCTTGACTCGCGGGCACGGCCCGTCTCAACGCACGCCCCCCCTCACTTCGTACCGATCCAAAAACAGCCGGCCGGCCCCGAACCCGTGGATGTCGAATCCGGTGATCCCCAGGCCGGGCACGAGATCCCGGGTATGCCCTTCCCGGCGGTACGGCTTCAGGTCGTCCGCATGCAGAACCACCTCGCGCCACTCGGGCCCGACAGGAAATTCGCCGCTGTAGAAATGCTCCGGGAACGACCGGTCCTGGTTGATCGGGAAGTGGCTGATCGACCACGTTCCCGGCCGCTCGGACCGGATCCGGACCCGAATCTCGACCTGCTCGGGCAGCGTGAACAGCGGCTCGGCCCGCGGCCCGCTGCCAATCCGCACGGCGAACTCCATATTCTGGTCCGGATTGAACGTGGGCGACCCCTCGCAGGGCAACGAGGCGATGGCCGTGATTCCCCCGCCGGGCCCGCCCAGCCGCACGAGGTTGCCTAGAATGCCATAGTCCGGGCCTATCTCATCGAACTCGTGGGCGAACACGGCCGTGCGGCGTGCACGCGCCGGCGCGGCGGGCGCCAGGGGAACGGGCTTCAGTTCGTGCCCCGGTTCCGCCAACACGGTCGCCGCGTATCCGCCAGAGACGTCCACGGACGCGCCGTCGGCCAGCCGCGTCAGGCGCACGGCGCCTTCGACCACCTCGAGCCGGGTGGCGGAAGGAAATCCCGCCGCGGGCCCGGTCGTGCCGCCGGCCGGAGGCGCGTCTGCCCGCTGCGGCGGGACACGCGAGACCTGCACGCTGAATGCCGTGCCGATCACCGTCAACCGCGCGTGGGGCGTCTCAACCACGAACGGCCGTGCGGGATCGCGCCGCGACACGTGCCCCGTGAGCCGGCCCTGCGCCAGGCGCGCGAGTGCCGAATCGTGAACCGTGAGCGTCGAGTGCTCCGCCACGCTCACGCCCGCCGCACCGCCCTCGTAGCTCAATTCCGCACGCCCGCCGGCGCCGGTTTCGAGACGATCCCCCTCCCGAACCAACATCCCCGCGCGCAGCGGCTCGCGCAGTCGGGCCTGTTCGCCGGCGCCCGGCCGGGCGCGGAACACGGAGCACCGGGCGCAGTCTTCCACCGCCGCTACAACCGCCGCTTCACGGACCGTACCTTCGCCGCCCGGCGGCGGACGGTCCTGGAGCACCCACCACGCGCCCGCGGCCACGAGCAGCGAGGCCGCCAGCGGCCCAATGAACCGAGTCCATGCCGGCCGCGGCCGAAGCTGGCCCGCGGCCGCGCCGGACTCCGCACGCAGCGCGGCGATCACCCGGTCGCCGATCGCATCGGACCGCCGTCCGAATTCCGAATAGAGGACCGCCTCGCAGGCGAGCACGCGGCCGCGCGCGCGTGGCCCCAGTTCAGGCTGTGTGGCTTCGCCGTTCACTCCGCCGCCTCCAGACCCAGCCGCGCCTCCACACAGTCCTTGATCGCGATGCGCGCCCGCTCCAGCCGTTTCCTGATCGTCGCCGGCGCCGCGCGCAGCATTTCGGCAATCGTGGCCGTCGCGCGTCTTTCGAAGTAGAAATGGCGGCACGGCTCCTTGAGCGTCTGCGCAAGCTGCTCGTAACAGGCCCGCACAATGCCCAGCCGCTCCCGCCACGTGTCGCCCCGAACCGGATCGTCGAAAATCGACAGGATGTCCTCCATGCCCGCGATGACTTCCGGGTCCCACGGGATTTCCCGCTTCCGCTTGGACAGCTCGCGCCACGCCGCGTGCCGCGCAATGCTCCGGATCCAGGCTCCGAACGATGTGGTCTTGCGCAGGGAGGAGAAATTGCGGTAGGCGAGCACAAAGGCCTCCTGCGTGATGTCGTCCGCCAGCGCCCGATCCCGCACCAGCGACGCCACGTAGCCGCGCAGCATCGGCTCGAACTCGCGAACGAGCGCCGCGTAGATTTCCAGTTCCGGCATGAACCACACCTTCCCAATCTACAGAGACATGCCCCGCCCGATTGTGACATGGCAAAGGCAAAAAGGGAGGGAAGAAATGCAGGGCCGGCCTTTGGATCCGATTCCGTCGAAAGACCCGGCGCGGACGGAGCCGCGCCCTCCAACGTCACGCGATGTTGTGCTGGAGGGCCGGCCTCTCCGCCGCGGGCAGATCTTCGACGTGCCGGCCGAAGGAAGCAGGAATCCCCGGAAAGTACCGTAGGAACGGCCATCGTGACGTAGGATCGACCATTGTGAGCGCGGTGCGGGCGAGATATGATCCTCGAGGGGGGGACCAAACCCGATAGATCACGGATAGAACGACTGTCGATACTGGAGAAAGACGTATGAGAGACTCGTGCTCGTTCCGACAGGAGCGAACAGGCTGCCCGCCTTGGAGCATCCTACGACTCGGCTGCAACCAGCTCCTGGCGGCGCATCCCCGCACGATTCGCGGGCAGCTGGCTCGCTCGCGAGCCCGTGCGGAAAACGAGACGAAGACGAGCCGTCCGAGCCGGACCTTCGCAGCCGCACTCCTGCTGGGCGCCTTTCTTCTGTGCGCCGGTTCGGTCTCAGCGAAGGATATCCCAGCCGCCGGCGTCTCACGGGCGGAGGTGCAGGCCGCGATCGACCGCGCCGCGGCCGGCGACCGCGTGCGGGTTCCGGCCGGCACGGCAACGTGGACCGAACACGTGCGGCTGAGCAAGGCGATCACGCTGCAGGGCGCGGGGATCGGGCGCACGATCATCACTAACACGCAGGGCGACGGCAAGGGCACGCCGCCGATGGACGCGTACCTGACGTTCCTCATCGGGGCGCCGGCCAAGGGCCGGGTCCGGTTGACGGGGTTCGAGATCCGCATGTCGAAGACCGCGCAGGGCATCGCGGTCTACGGCCCGTTGTGGGGCGAATTTCAGGTCGACCACTGCAAGTTCGTCGAGTCGCGCGGGCGCGCGTGCCGGAATGCGGCCGTGCTGCGCGGGCTGTACTACAACTGCATCTTCCTGGACAACCGCAAGAATCTCGACAGCTACGCGTTCCGCGACGAGGACTGGTCCTGGCAGTCGCCGCTGACGCTCGGAACCGTCAACTGCATTGTCGTGGAGGACTGCGAGTTCCGGTACCAGCACTACGACGTGACCGGCGCAACGGTCTTCGCCTCGCACGGGCGCGGCGCCCGCACGGCGTGGCGCCACAACCTGATCGAGAGCGAGAAGCCCGGGCTCGACGCGCGGCCGCTCCTCGACGCGCATGGCAACCAGAAACCGGTGACGTCCGACAACACGGGCCCGCACCGCGGCACGCGCAGCGTCGAATTCTACAATAACACGATCCGCTGGGGCGCCGATCCGGGCTCACACCTCAAACCCACGCAGATCCGGGGCGGCACGTTCATCTGTTTCGGCAACACGTACACCGGCAAGGACGTGGCGCACGGCTTCGAGATGCGGGAGGAGGACGGCGACAACCGGTTCAACTACATTGACCCGTCGACCTATCCCGGCTACGACATGCATTGGGCGTGGATCTGGGACAACACCTTCAACGGGAGCAGCGCCGCGTTCATCTCGTACAACAAGCCGGATACGGCTCCGTTCGTGATAGAAGGAAAGAACGCCTTCCGGCATGCCCCGCGGCCGGACGACCCGCCCGTGATCCCCGGCCGCCAGGCGTCGAACCCGGCGGATTCGGTCTACCCCTACAAGCCGCTCGTCTATCCGCATCCGTGGCGCGGATCCACTCCGGCGCCGCCGCCCCCGTCCGAGCTGCGGGCTCAGAGGTGAGCGGGAACGGGGCAAGCGGGCCAACCCCACGCGCCATGGCCGGCGAAGCTGTCCGTCCCCAGTTGCGCGCACGCCTGCTGGGCCGATCGCAGATCGGCCCCACACCGGTTCAGCCAAGGGCGCATGTCCCGGGAAACGCGACGTACACAGGTCTCGGGATTCGCGTTCTCCCCACCCGGCCCCGAATGGAACTCCCGGGTGGTCGTGCTCGGCGCTACGGCAGCAGCGGGCGGCAGGCCGCGATGAAGCGCGCGGCTCGCCGGATGGCGTCTTCCGCATCCTCCCTGTTCAGCAGCAGCGCGGACGCATAGTGGTAGGCAGCGAAGTAGGCGCGAGAGACGGAGTCGTTGAACAGGCCGGCCTCCAGCAACACGCGCGCGGCCCGCAACGCGTCGTCGCCTCTGGCCGCTTCGTCCGCCGCGTTGGCCGCACTGTTCTCCGGCGTCATAAGCTGATTCCTTCGCGTTCGATTTCGTTCTGCGAACTACGATGCGACCCGCCAATTCTTGACTTGACAGGCTGGGTGTATCCTGAATAAGATTCCAATATATTCGAATCTTTTCATTTTTATAGGTAAGTTTCATGTACAGACGAGATATCTACATGCGGCGAATCCGGCCTTTCCTGGGCAAGCCGGTGGTCAAGGTTGTGACGGGGATGCGTCGCGTGGGTAAGAGCTGCTTCTTGCGCCAAGTCATTGACGAGTTGAAGGCGGACGGCGTACCGGCGACAAGCATTCTCTATATTGACAAAGAGTCGCTCGAATTCGAGCACGTACAGACATACAGGGACCTGGGCGCCCTTGTCGAGCAGGCGCTGGGCAAGGTGAAGGGGGCGAAGTTCCTTTTTGTCGACGAAGTGCAAGAGATTCAGGAGTGGGAGAAGGCGATCGCCTCGATCGGCGGCAAGGGGGCAGTGGATGTCACCCTTACGGGCTCGAATGCACACCTCTTCTCGTCGGAATTGGCGACACGCCTTTCCGGCCGGTATGTTGAGATTCCGGTGTATTCACTGGGTTTCAAAGAGCATCTCTTGTTTCGGGGCGGGGATCGCCGTTCCGATGAAGAGGAGTTTCGCGCGTTCCTGCGTTTCGGGGGATTGCCCGCCGTCCACCACTTGCCGCGTGAAGAAGAGATCGTGTATCAGTACGTGAGTTCGATTTACAGCACCGTGCTGCTGAAAGACGTTGTCAGACGCCATGAGGTGAGGAACGTCTCGCTGCTCGAGCGTATTGCCGGATTTCTTTTCGATAACGTGGGGCGGGTGACATCAGCAAAAAGCATCGCCGACTACATCAAGTCACAGCGCCTGCGGGCAAGTGTGGAGACGGTGCAGACGTATCTGTCCTACTTCGAGCAGGCCCAACTGGCTCACAGAGTGGCGCGCTACGACATCAAGGGGCGCCGTCAGCTTGAGCTATACGACAAGTACTACCTGGGCGACGTCGGGATGCGTCATGCCGTGCTGGGCTTTCGGGAAGACGAACTGAGCGGGGTGCTGGAGAATGTCGTCTTTTTGGAGCTTCGGCGGCGCGGGTATCGCGTGCGCATCGGAAAACTCCGCGAGCGCGAAGTCGATTTCATCGCCGAACGCGAGAAAGAGAAGCTGTACGTTCAGGTCGCCTACCTGCTGGCGACGCCCGAAGTCATCGCGCGTGAGTTCGGCGTCCTGAAGGCCGTTCCCGACAACTACGAAAAGCTGGTTCTGAGCCTCGACACCCAATTCGGCGACGATCTGGACGGCATCCGCCGCCGGAACCTGATCGAATTCCTGCTGGACTGAACCTTCGTCGAGAACCTTGTCGAAAACCTTGTCGAACCCCCGCCGCAGCGGCGGGATCGACAAAGATTACGATAGAGTCTCCACCCTCGTCATGTCCGGCGCCGCGGTTGAGGACGGGCGCCCGGCCTACTGGACAGGCCGTGCCCGGAAATTCGCCGGGGCGGCCGGCGCGACATCGGCACAGGACACCACGGCCCGCAGGACCCCCATCGCAGAGGTTTGAGCCGAAGCCCCGCCGTTGTCGGCTGTGGACACGGCCACCGTCGTCCCGCCGGCGGCCACGTAGTAGGTCGTATTGGACGCGAGGTTCATGACGAGAACGTCAAACTCGCCGGCAGCCGGACAGGCGAACTGCGCCTCCGTGAGCTCGGCCCGGGCCTCGGCAAACACCACGGCACGGTTCCCGACAAGGGCGCCCGACACGCCGGATCCGCTGATTAACTCCACGCGCGCGGCACTCTCGCCGGGATTGCGCAGCGAGAAGACGGTGAGAAAATTGTCGAGCGCGGATGGGCCGGCCGGCGAGACGTCAACCGTCCACTGCCCCAGATCGGTCCGCTTCGTGTACCCGTCATCCTGCGCGTCGGTATGGGGCGCGAAAGCGTAGAGCCGCCCGCCCGCATCCTCCGCATCGAAATAGTGCGGGACGGACAGCGTGAGGCAGTCGACATCCATGTCGGCGGTGCTGATGCGCGTGATGCGGCGCCAATGCAGATAGGTGTTCTCCATCGGGCGCCGGATCTCATAGGCCCAGACGCCCGACGGCTCGATCGTGCCCGCGACCGTCAGAGAAGTCGCGGTATTGGCCACGATCGTGAAGTCCGGGTTCGAGCCGCCGCGTGGATGCAGCATGTAGTCGACCCACCGATTGGTCGGCCAACTCTCGTCCGGGTCGGTGAGCGTGCTGCCCGAAATGGAGAAGCCGTAGGTGGTGCCCTGGTAGGTCTGATGCGTGCCGTCAAAGACGATCGTCTCCGTGGTGTTCGAGCCTTCTTCCGCATCCCCGTCGATGACAAGGTTGCCCGTCGTGTCCGGGCCGACGGCGAACAACTCGAGCCAACGCGGAATTTCCAGCTCTTCGATGTGAGCGCCATCGAGGTCCACCCCGCTTCGTACGGGCCGGCCCGTGGTCAGGATGGTGTCGCCGCCGCGCACGGTTACCGTGTTGGTAACGGGCACCAACAGATGAAGGTCGGTGACGTTCCCGTCGTGGACGAGGGTGAACTGCCGCGCATCGGCGTAGCGGTTCATGCCCTGCCCGGTTTGCGTGGGGGGATCGCTCGACACCGGCTCGTCGACGGTATGAATATTCCAGGCTTTCACAAACGCGGGGTCGGCGCTCGTGACCCTGTCGAAAACGACAAAGGCGTCCGGCCTCAAATACACGAACTCGCGTTCGTAGAAGTCGATCTTGCGGGTATACGCGTCGGAAGCGTCCCCCACCGCATAGGTGTGGCTGTCGGCAACGTGTTCGTATTTGCGGATGTCCGCGGTGTTCCAGATGCCCAACGGAAAGGCGGCGGAGCTTCGGAACTCGCGCGCGCCGTCGGACCCGGCGACGTAGGTGCCGCTCTGCGGCGATGTGCCCACCTCGAAAAGCTGGCCGCCCATGTTGTCCGTGTCGACCAGGGGCGTGCCGGAGTGAAGGCTGGTGATGCGGCCTTCGTTATCCACATCGAAACATTCGGCCGGATCGAAGATCTTCATCGTGTTCTTCGAAATGGAATGGATGTGATACCAGTGATGCTTGTTGTTGTCGTCGTTGAACCGGATCCGCGCGCCCGCGTGCACCACGACGGGCCCGTTGCGGTGCAACACGAACGAGTTGGCGTCTTCGTAGCGCCTGCTGATCCCTTCGCCGGCCACGAAGACCGCGAAGGCGGCGTCCTGGTTCCAGTGCTCGCGCATCGGCACCAGCCCGGGCCCGCTGAAGTAGCGCGACGTCGGCTGGGAAGCGGGCGGCGCGATGGCGAGCGAGTCGTCGTAGAACAGCAGCATCCACCAGATGGCGGTGGTGTAGTAGTCGTAACCATAGACGTTGATTTCCTTACGCCATCGATCGGCATAGTATTGCATATGGGGGTCCTGATACTTCCATGCCGTAAGCGCAAGGAAGTCACGGGCCGGTGACATCATCCAGTCGGTCTGGGTGCTCCAGATCACCTCCAGCCGCCGCGCCGTGTAGGCGTTCGCGCCGGAGCCGTAGCTGGTCTCGGTATGCGGGATTTCGAATTGCTGGTAGTACCGGCCGCGATAGCGGTCGTGCAGAAAGCCGCTCAGCCGGTCCTGCCCGGAGAAGGTCGAGTAGGCCGAAGCCAGCACAATGCTCCACGACTCCTCGGACGTGTCATAGCCGAAATTGTCGTACATGCCTCCGAAATCGCCCGGCAGCGCGGAGTTGTAGGCCGGATCGCCCGCGATCCGGTTCTCGGTTTGCCAGAAGGTGCCGGTGCTCGACATTTCCTCGACGATCGCCGCGACGTACCGGTCGACATTCAGCGAGTAGCGTCCCGGGTTGGTCGCGACGTCGGGGTGAGAGAGAATCGAATCGCCCTGAAACATCGCGGCAGCGGCAAAAGCGGGACCGCGTCCGAACGCGCCATGATAGGCGAAATCCTGTTCGAGATCGTTGTTGCCCGAATGCCAGTAGAAGGCATTGATCCCGGACGACGCCTCCAAGGCCTTGAGCTTGGCGGCGTCCGGGATCTCGGCCCAGAGCGCGTCCATGGACACAAGCGCCTCGAACGAAGGCCCGCATGCCGATTCAGGATTCGCGCGGCACGCGGCGACCCGCCCGTCCAGATAGGCGTCGAGCTCGGCAAGGTACCAGTCGCGGTACGAGGTGTCCGAGGTGGCTTCGTAGATGAGGGCGAGGCTCATCAGCGAATGAGCCATCGTGGCGTTCGTGTGCGCGGCGTCTTCCCGCTGTTTGACGCGGTCGAACCAGTATTGATACGGGTCGCGCGCGCCGGCGCCGTACATGCGGTTCACGGCGGCATCAAGTTCATCGGCCGTGAACAGCACCCGCGGACGCTGAGCAGAGGCAGGTGCGTACGCGCATGCGGCAAAAAACAGAGCGGACAGAAGAAGCACGCGCCCGGCCTTGCCCGAGGGAAACGGCTGCGCGTGCGGTGCAGGCTCATCCCCTCCGAAACCGGGCTGACGCAGCGCGCGCATGATTCAGGAGCATGCCAGATCAGGTGCGGCATAGTCAAGCGCCACACGGTCACCCGCAGCAATTCTCATTATGGCGTTGCGCCCGTTTGTAGTGAGCCCCGTAAGGGGCGTTCCCGGGGCACAAGGCGTGTACGGACAGCCCTTACGGGCTTGACTACGAACGGATTTCACCGGGGCGCCGCCATAATGAGAATTGCTGGGTCACCCGCATGCGCCAGGATCCGCTCGATATGCGTCCTGGCGGCCCGGTAATGAGCGGGCGAATCGAACGCCTGTTTCAGTTCGAAGTTGAGCGCGCCCGCGTAGCCGCACGTGTGCAGCGCATGCAACAGGCGCGGCCAGTCGATCGTGCCGCGGCCGGGCGGCAGGTGTTCGTCGTCGATGCCGTTATTGTCGTTCAGATGCACAAAACCCAGCCGCTCGGCCCCGTGGCGAGCGAGCAGCTCGTACATGTAGCCGCCGGCGTTGGCGTGGCCGGTGTCCAACGTGAAGCGCACATGCGGGGAAGAGGCCAGCGCGAACAGCTCGTCAAACTCCGCCACGCTGCTCAGCAGGTACTCCCGGCCGTTCGCCGGCGCCTGGCATTCCGCGCAGAGCAGGACATCGTGCCGATCCGCTTCCGCCGCCGCCGCCGCGAGCGTGTCTGCGCTCTTCCGCAGGAGCGCCCAACGCTCGGACGGCTGAATGGAATCGCTCGGATGCAGCGTGAGGCACCGCGCGCCGAGGCAAGCCGCGAACCGGATGCAGACGCGCAGCTTCGCCACGGCTTCGGGAACGGGCAGCTTCGAGAAGTCCCACCCGGCGCGTTGCGGTGCGTGCCAGGCCAATCCCATCCCGCATTCGCAGGCTGTCTCGCGAATTTTCGACGCGAACGCGAATTGAGCAGGCGACAGGTCGTGCGGGCCGCGGATCTCCAGCATCGCGAACCCCTGCGCCGCCTCGTTACGAAAGAACGCCCCGCACGCCGCCGGGTCCGGGCCCAGCGCCTCGTAGCGAACCTGCCGGCTCCATGTTCGGTCCGAGTGCATGACTCCAGGCTTCCGAGGAGGTGCGCACGGAGCCCGGCGCGGAGCGGGTTCCGGCGACGCCCGGTCTTCGCCCGCCGAACCGCGGCCGGGAGGCCGGAGCGCGTCGTCCTCACAGAAGCATTGCGCGGCGAGCGGGGAATTCATCGCGGGTTCGTCTGAAACAGGCGCGGATTTCGGGACAAATTCCCGCGTAGGCCCGGCAGCACCGACCGCGTGCCGCCATAGCCGGAGGCGGCGGCGCAGGCCGAGGCCAGCCCCGGAAGCGCCTCGCGCGCCCGCGGCTGCTATCATCCGGTTTCAGGTTGATGGGTATCGGTTTTTCGACTACGGTATCGGCAAGAGCGGATGCCGGGGCATGCCGGCGGCGAGTCGGCCGGACGTGACGGGGAGGACGTCACCCGATGCGGGATGCGGCACACTACCAGGAGCTTGTGGCGCGCGCGCTGGCGTTCATGCGGGCGCATCTGGCGGAGCCGCTGACGGCGCCGGCGGTTGCGAAGGCGGTTTCGTATTCGCCCTCGCGTCTGCGCGCGATCTTCAGGGCGGTGACAGGCGAGGGGGTTCGTCCGAACCTGCTTCGCCTGCGCATGGAGAAGGCGAAGGCGCTCCTGCGCGAGACGGATCTGAACGTGACGGAGATCGCGCTCGAGGTCGGGTTCAACAGCTACACGCAGTTCGCCGCGGCGTTCAGCCGGCGCGCGGGCATGCATGCTTCCGCGTTCCGGCGCCGCGCGCGCGGGCCCGGGGGAACCGGGCACGGCGAGGCGGGCGCCGACCTGCTGGCGACGGACCGCGAATGGCGACGCGACGATTTCGAAACCGACCGGATCCGGGCGCACTGGAAGCCGATCGAGGGCGAGTGGCGACAGGCGCGCGGGCATCTGGCGGGGCGCAGCAGCGGCAATCTGCTGATCGGGTTCGACGAGCCGTTGCCGGAGAATTTCCGGATCGAGTTCGAGTTCCGGTTCCGGGCCGAGCCGGGCCTGCCGCCCTCGGACATGGTGATCGGGCTGCGCGATGCGGCGTTCGCCGCGGAGTACGGCGCGGTCGTGCTGGGCGCGCGCGACAACCGGCTCGCGGAACTGCGGCTGCGCGGCGTGGTGAAGGCGGCCGTTCCGAATATCCGGGTGCGGACGGACGGCTGGCAGCGGGTGACGGTCGAACTGCGCGACGACACGTTGCGCGGCGCACTGGACGGCGCGGAGCTGGCCGAATTCCGCGACCCGTTCCCGCTGCCCTACGCGAGGCGGTGCAAGCTGATCCTGGGAAGCTGGCGCAGTGCGTTGCGCGTGCGCCGGTTCCGGATCCACGACCTGGGGTTCGCCCCCCTCATCCGGCCGATCCGGCAGGGCGACGCCCTGTTCAATGCCGGGCTGTTCGACCGGGCTCGCGACTTCTACACGCGGCATCTCTCGGATCACGGCTCCGCGGGCGAGATGCTGGAACTGCGCTACAAGGTGGGCATGTGCCACCTGGCCCAGTCGGAATTCGGCCAGGCGCGCGGTTGGCTGGCGAAGGTCGTTTCCGTGCAACGCGACCCGTTCTGGGCGCGGCACGCCCGCCTCGCGGAACTGGAAACGGATTGGCACGAGGGGCTGGAGGCGGACTTCCTTGCGCGCATGCGGGCGCTGTGGGAAGAGGCCGCGCTGCGCGACGGCGTGCGCGAGACCGCCGACCGCGCCTGCGCGGACCTGGAATGGCACGGATTCTTCGAGCAGGCCATTCCCATCAGGAACCAACTCCTGCAACTGGACGCGGACAACGCTGCGCTGCGCGAACAAGCCCGGTTCCGGCTCGCGCGCGCCTGCCAGGAATGCGGCCGGCTCGAGGCCGCCGAGCGCGCCGTGCGCCAGGTCCTGGCCGCCGTGGGCGAGCGGCAGACGCTGGCCCTCGAAGCGCTGCGTGTCCTCGTGCAGGTGTTGGCCCTGCAGGGCCGGTTCGACGAGTCGAACCTGGCCATCGCCGAGATCCGGCGCCGAACGCAGAACCTGTCCGCCCTGCGCGACGCCAGGCTGCACGAAGCGCTCAACCTGCACGGACAGGGCCAATCCGCGCAGGCGCTGCGTGTGCTCGACGAACTGGCCGCGGAGCGGATACCGGATCTGCCCGGCGCCGGTTCGCACGCGCTGATCCGCGCCGCGCTGCTGCGCTGCGGCATGGGCCGGCTCGATGAGGCCAGACCGCAGGTTGAGCGGTGGAAACGGATGCCCGGCCGGCGCTATCCGCCGCGCGCCCGCGCGGGACGCGTGCTCTATCCCGTGTATGTCCTGGCCGGCGATTACGAGACCGCGGCCCGGCACCTGCTCGAACCGATGCGCCGCGCGGCGGGCGAACTGAGCGCCGAGGCGGCGCAAGCCGTGATGGCGGGGCTCGTACTGGCCGCGGGCGGGAATCCGAAGCAAGCCCACACGATCTGGAACGAGGTCGTGCGCCGCTATCCGCCGACACGCTGCCACCTCTACGCCACGCTCGCCGACGCGCTGCTCCATGACGGGTTCGCCCCGATCGAGGAATACCCGCTCCATCCCAGCCTGCGCTCGGAGTTGCTCTTCCTCGCCGCGCGCTGGCGCGAGGCGTGCGGCGACAGGAAGGCGGCCCGGCGCCTGTTCGAACGCTGCATCCGGGAAGACCCGACACGGCGCTGGCCGGCCATGACCGCCAGGCGCGCGCTCGGCCGGCGACCCGCCCGCCCGCGGCATTGAGGACTGCTCCGCTTACAGTCGAAAATCGTATATATTGCAGTCGATAACATGATGCAAAATTGAGAAGGGAAAGGTATCCTGTTCGCATGAATCGCACGCGTGACCGGACAAGGCGGCCGCGGAGCACTTGATGCCGAGCGGGCCGATAGCGCCGCAGTTTTGAGGAGGGTGAAGCCGTGATGAAACGTGCACGTTCAGCCGGGCGGTCCGCCGTTCAGGGCCTGTCCTCTGTGGTCGCAGCCGTCGTCTTGAGTGTCGGACCGGCTTCAGCCGGTGCGCCGGACCCGGGCGAGACGGAGGCCTATGAGGCCTTTCGTGAGTTCTGCATCGCGCATTTCGGGGCGGAGAAGGAGCCGCTCGCATACGACAAGTTCGGCCGCGAGCTCCGGATTCTGGAAGACGGGATCTGGGTGTACCCCTCGGAGACTTCCTGCTCGATCGGCTGGGACACGAGCTTACCGGCGCGTTCGTACGTGGAGTATGGGCTCACCAGCGCCTACGGCAGCCGCACGCCGGACCCGGAGCGGCATTTTTACGTGAACCTGCGCCACCTGACGGGGCTTCGGCCGGACACGCCCTATCACTTCCGGCTGGTGGCCGTGGATGAGCGCGGAAACCGTGTGGCGACGGCGGACATGACCTTCACGACCCGCGCGACCGGGGGTTCGGTCCAGGTGCCGGGCGAGCCGGCGGGCCCGCCGTACGTGCTGGACCAGCCGGGGACGACGTACGTGTTGACGCGGGATATCACGGCCCCGCACACGGCGTTCAAGATCGCGGCCAGAGACGTGACGCTGGACTTGAACGGCCATACGGTCGTCTACAACGACGAGCGGATCGACACCCAGGGATGGAAGAGCTTCGGCACCTATATCGAGAAGTCGGCATTCGGCGTCTTCCTCGACAGGCAAGGCAGCCCGAAAGTCTTCAACGGTACGATCCGCCAGGGCCGCGGCGACAACGGCGCGTGCGCGGGCCCCAGCATCGGGTTCAGCCCGTTCCATGGCGAGCACACCTCGGGCAAAATCGAGCTGGCCGGCGTGCGGTTCATCTACGGCAGCGACCAGATGAACGCCGTCAAGTTTCATTGGAGCGGGGGCGAGGTGCACGTGCATCACTGCGAGTTCCGCGACATGGGCCACAAGCTCCGCAACCGGCACGGGGGCGGCTGCCGAGCGCTCGGCCTGGACTCCGGCCAGAAGGCGTCGCGGGTCCACCACAACCTGGTCACGCGTACGCGCCAGTCGGGCCTATCCGGCAAAACGGTCTTCCGCAACGAAGTGTACGTGGACAGTTGGGCGATCAACTCCTTCGCGATCAGCGTGCACAGCGAAGGCGGCGAAGGCTACGGCAACCGGATATTCGGGACGGGCTTCAACGCCTACGGCTTGCACGGCGGGACCAAGGACTGGACCGTGCACGACAACTTCGTGCATCTGGAGGGATACGACGTTCAGAAGCGGTGGGGCGAGCGGTGGGGCGACATCAACATGCTCGCCGGTTGCCGGCTCACCAACTACGGCAAGGGCGGCAAGAAGCGGGAGAACCTCGTCTACCACGACAACGTGATCGTCCTGCGCGGGAAGGAGGACTGCGAACTGCGCGGTGTGGAGTTCATGTCGGACAGTACCGTGAAAGGGTTCGTATTCCGGAACAACATCGTGAAGGCCGAAGCGCTGGACGAGCAGACCACGCGGGTGGCCTGCGTGGATGCGCAGGGCCAGTACCAGAAGGCGGACACGATCCCTCTGGTCTACCGCGACAATACGTTCATCTCCAACCGGCACATCGTCCGGTTCGGCGACGCGTACGCGAAGGGAAACAACCATCATTTCATCAACTGCCGTCTGGTGAAGAGCGGCGATCACCCGTACTTCTCAACGTTCCTGTTCGGCGGCGCGTACTGGAACTATGGGCATATCGTGCGGGACTGCGCCTTCGAGGGCGGTACGGCCCATGACGACGTGCGCTGGGGGCGGACAGGAAGCAAGAGCGCGTACCGGGTGGAGCACACGCTGACCGTCAAGGGGCCGGCGGACGTGACGGTGCGCATTGCCGACAAGACCGGTCGCCCGGTCTTCGAGGGGGCGGTCGGGGCCGACGGCATGCTAGGCGTTCCGCTGGCGCTGGCCGAATACCGGCCGCCGGCGAACCACAACTGGAAGGCGTACGAAGAAGGGCGCGACGGCATGCCGGGCGCCAGCGTAACGGCGCTGACCCCGCACACCGTCAACGTCCTGCGCAACGGCGCGAGCCAACGCGCGGAGGTGTCGATGGATCGGCCTCGGCAACTCGACCTGGCCACACTCGGTTCGGAGTTCTCGCCTTCTGAAGCTTGGCCCGCGAACGGACGCGAATAGACGTAAGCGCCAGGCGAACTTACTCGAGAACTTACTCGGGAACTGGCTCGAATTTGGACCTTTGCCCACAGGTCTTCGACAGAGTCTGCAAAAAAGTGATCCGAACTGTAGGACGGGCTTTCCAGCCCGTCCCGCACAATCGAGAGCCGACGGGCAAACGGGGACGGGCTGGAAAGCCCGTCCCACGGGGAATCGACAAAGCTTGCAGCCTGTCCGCCCGTGGCGGAACAGAGTCTCATACTGGTTATGTCCGGCGCCGCGCAGCACGCCGGGGACCTGCCCTCCTATCATTCTCCCGAGTTTGCCGGAGAATGAAGTATCCACCTTCGCCATATCGCCCGCCCGGCGCGGAGGGGCACGGGCTTTCCCGAACCAACCAAACCAGCTGTGGCATGCCTGCACTGCTCACCGAAAAACGCCTCGCCCGCCGATGAATCCGCGCGCCTCGTGTCAATACCTGACAGAGCGGGCCGCGATTCGCGTTACCCCTGCTGATAAATCAGCCACAACCGGAAAATCGAAGGAGTTCGCCCCATGCACTGGCATGTCGACTTTCGGCCGCATTCGCCGCGCTGCCGACCATCGCCCGGCTCGCAGTTTCTCAAAACTGACTTCTCGTCCGTGAGAAACCGCACCGCAACCGAATCGCCACCAGCATGCACTACACAACATAGTGTGTTTTTGAGGCGGGTGAGGAGCAGGAAACGGTCGACGAGGTGGGAAATGGGCGTTGGCACGATTTGTGCTGGTGTTAGCAGGCGTGTCAGACGAATAGTCTCTGAGTGTGGGAGGCGGGAAATCAAGATGCGCTGTGCGATTCCTATCGTGTTCTTCGCGATACTGCTTGCGCCGGTGCTCTCGCAGGGGGAGCTGCTGGTGGCGCGCGGGTCGAGCTGGCGGTATGCGAAGGGGACGGCGGAAGCGTCGGATCCTCGGGGCGAGTGGCGCTCGCCGGACTTTGACGATGCCGGCTGGGCCACGGGCAAGGCGCCGTTCGGGTATGGGGACGCTCCGTTCGGGACGACGCTGACGGACATGCAGGGCAGCTACTCTTCTTTCTTCATCCGCCGCAGCTTCACGGTTTCGGAACTGCTGCCGGACACGCGCCTGCGCGCGGCGGTCGACTATGACGACGGGTACATCGTGTGGATCAACGGGGAACGGGTATCCGACAAGGACGAGCCGGACGGCGCGCCGCTTTACGATTCGCTGGCCTCGGGTGACCACGAATCGGGCGTCTACGAGACCAACGATCTGCCGGACCCGGAGGATTATCTCGAGCTCGGCGTGAACGTCATGGCGGTGCAGGTTTTCAACGTGTCGCCGAGCAGCAGCGACTGCAAGATCGACGTAGAGCTGAGCACATACAAGCGCGTGGCGGACACGACGTTCAGCCACGACCGCGGCTTCTACGATGCGTCTTTCACCGTGACGATCGCCACGGCCACCGCCGGTGCGACGATCCGGTACACGACCGACGGCAGCCGGCCGACGGCTACGCACGGCACGAGCGGGGGCACGAATGCTGTGCTCCAGATCACGACGACGACCTGCCTGCGCGCGGCGGCGTTCAAGGGCGGTTACGAGCCGACGAACGCGGACGCGCACACGTACATCTTCCTCTCCGATGTAAAGAACCAGTCGAATGCGCCGCCCCCCGGTTATCCTTCGTACTGGGGCACGAACTCGTGGGCAGGGTCGGAGAAGCTGATCCCGCTGATCACGGCGGATTACGGCATGCACCCGCCGATCGTGAACGACTCGCGCTACACGGCGAACTGGGACCGGTACTTCAAGGCCGTTCCCACGCTTTCGATTGTGATGGAGCATGCGCACGCGTTCGACCCGACCATCGGACTGCTGGGCGGGAACTACATACCCGTGCATCAGACCTACGACTACGAATACCCCTGCTCAGCGGAACTGATCTATCCGGCCGGCTATCCCGGCGATGTCAGCGGGGGATTCCAGATCGACTGCGGCGTCTCGACATTCGGGAACGACGAGGAGAAGCGGTCGCTGAAGCTGCTGTTCAAGTCCGAGTACGGGCCCGGCAAGCTGCGGTACCCGTTCTTCGAGAGCGCGCCGTTGAACGCCGACTCGGCCGTGGACCGGTATGACCGCATCTATCTGCGCGGGGGCAGCAACCGTTCGCTGGCGGGCTGGATGCCCGAGCGGCAGGAGAAGACGACGGGCACGCGCGAGCAGTGGATGCGCGACAGCCAACTTGACATGAGCGGGGCCGGATTCGGCACGCACGGGACCTTCATGCACCTGTACGTGAACGGGCTGTATTGGGGGCTGTACAACCCCGTGGAACGGCCGGATGCGTGGCACACCTCCGCCTATTTCGGCGGCGAACAGGAGGACTGGTACGCGGTGAGCCACCGCAGCGAGAAGGACGGCCTGCCGGGCATCAGCGGGGACGCCACCCGCTACCGCTATTTCCTGAGCACGCTGGCGGTGAAGGACATGAGCGTGCCGGCCAACTATGCCGAGATGCAGCAATACCTGAACGTGCCGCCGTTCATCGACTACGTGATGCTCTACTGGTACAGCGGCGCGGGAGACTGGCAGGACAACTCGTTCAACAATTTTTACGCGGGCAACCGCAACGTGCCCGAGGAACCCATCCTCCATTTCGTGTGGGACGCGGAAAGCTGCTGGTTCGACAGCGCGCCTGCGCCGATGAACAACAACAAGCGCTCGAACGACGGGGCCTGGATCAAGCCGCAGTTCCTCACGTCGGCCGAGGGCAGCCACGCCCCGTACAACGCCGTGAACCACCGTCATTTTGCCCGCCCGTTCCGCGCGATGCAGGCCAACGCCGATTTCAGGACGCTCTGGGCCGACCGGCTGTACCAGCACCTGAATAACGACGGGCGGCTGACCGACGCGAGTTCCCAGGCGCGCTGGACGGCGCTGTGCGACTTCGTCGAGGACGCCTGGGTCCCGGAGACCGCGCGCTGGGGCGAGATGATGATCGGGCGCACGAACGCCGCGACCCCCTACACCGTCACCGTCTACACCCGGCATGACCACTGGTACAACGCGCGCGACGAGGTGCTCGCGATGATGAGCGGCAACGGCGACCGGTTGATCAACCTGTGCCGCAACCAGACGCTGAACGGCTACAAGCTGTATCCGAGCATCGACCCGCCGGGATTCCACCCGCATGGCGGGGCGATCGCGAGCGGGTTCAAACTGACGATGTCGAAGGCCTACGCCGCGGCCACCATTTATTACACGGTGGACGGGTCCGACCCGCGCATGCCGGGCGGCTCGAGATCCGCGACCTGCCTGCCCTATGCGGCCCCGTTCACGCTTTCGCGCACGACCCACGTGAAGGCGCGCCTCTACAAGAGCAACAGCACCTGGAGCGCGGCGCACGCCGCCACCTACAACTACACCGGCCACTACAGCAACATCAAGATCACGGAAATCCACTATAACCCGCTCGGCGGCAGCGACTACGAATTCATCGAGATCAAGAACACCGGCAGCGCCACGCGCGGCCTGTCCGAGATGACCGTGCGCGGCGTGCGCTACACGTTCCCGCCAGGCGCGGAGCTGGGCGGCGGGAAGCTGGCCGTGCTGGTCGCGAACGAAGCGGCGTTCACGAACCGCTATCCGGGCGTGAAAGGGTCGGCCGGCGTGCAGTTCTTCGACGCCTACCCCGGCTCGCTCGACAACGGCGGGGAGCGCATCGCGCTGCTGGACAGCGAGGGCCGCACGGTGACCGCCGTGCGCTACAACGACAAAGCGCCCTGGCCGACGGCGGCGGACGGCGACGGTTATTCGCTGGTGGTGGTGGATGAGAACGCCGAGCCCGACGACCCGGCCAACTGGCGCGCGTCGAATCTGATCGGCGGCTCGCCCGGCTACGAGGACGGGCCTCCCTTTCGCGTGGTGATCAACGAGGCGCTCACCCACACCGACCTGCCGCAGGTCGATGCCATCGAGCTGCACAACGCCGGCGACGCGGCGGTGGAGATCGGCGGCTGGCACCTGAGCGATAGCGTGGCGGACTACAAGAAATTCCAGATCCCGGGCAGCACCACGCTGGCGGCCGGCCAGTACGCGGTCTTCTACGAGAACACGCACTTCGGAACGAACGTGCTGGGGCCCGTCAAAGGGTTCGCGCTCGATTCGCACGGGGACGAAATCTACCTGACGCAGTGGGACGCGGCCGGCAACCTGCTCTACCTGGCCGAGGCGCGGTTCGGCGGCGCGGAGAACGGCGTCGCATTCGGCCGCTACGTCACGAGCGCAGGCGACGCCGATTTCGTCGCGCAGAGCACGACCAACACGCTCGGCACGGCCAATGCGCCGCCGAAGGTCGGCCCGATCGTCATTAACGAGTTGATGTACCACCCGTCAGACTCGAGCGATTTCGAGTTCGTCGAGCTGCACAACATCAGCGATGGCGTCGTGCCGCTCTACGACGCATCGACCCCGACGAACACCTGGCGGCTCGGCGCGGCAGTCGACTACGCCTTTGCGCCGGGCACCTCGCTTGCGGCCCGCGAATATGTGCTGGTCGTCGCCACCAACGAGGCGGCGTTCAGGGCGCGCTACCCGAGCGTGCCGGGCGGCGTGCGCGTGTTCGGCCCCTACACCGGGCGGCTGGGCAACGGCGGCGAGAGCGTGAAGTTGTGGAGGCCGGACACCTCCGACGCGGAGGGGGTCCCCTGGATTCTGGTCGACCGCGTGCAATACGACGACAACAGCCCGTGGCCGGAGAGCGCCGACGGCGCCGGCCCGTCGCTCGAGCGGCAGGATGCGCGGGTCTACGGCAACGATCCGGCGAACTGGGCCGCGAGTGTCAATGCGGGCGGGACACCCGGCGCGCCGAATTCGGGCGGCCTGGTCTCGAAGGCCGCGGGCTGGAAATACCACGATCGCGGCGAGGATCTGGGCACGGCATGGCGCGCCGCGGCCTATGACGACACCGGCTGGTCGGACGGCAACGCCCCGCTGGGCTATGCCGACCCCGGCTACTATCCTGAGCTGGACACAGTCGTCTCCTACGGCGACGACCCGGCCAACAAGCGCATGACCACCTACTTCCGCAAGTCGTTCACACTCGCCGCCGCGCCGGGCACCGTCACGAATCTCGCGCTCTACGCAAAGTACGACGACGGGTTCGTGGCGTATCTGAACGGGGAGGAGGTGGCGCGCGGCTCGATGCCAGGCGGCGCGGTCACGTACACCACCGTGGCTGTCGGCCACACGGCGGCGGACTATGAACCGTTCGACCTCTCCGCGCACGCCGCCAAGCTGGTGCAGGGTCGCAATGTGCTGGCCGTAGAGGTGCACCAGTCCGATGCGGCGAGCAGCGACCTGTTTATGGACATCGAACTGGCTCACGCCGCCAGCGCGGGCAACCCGCCCGCCGCGCCGCAGAACCTGACCGCCTCGGCGGTGTCGCAGACCCGGATCAATCTGGCATGGCAGGACGCGAGCGACAATGAAATCGGCTTCCGGATCGACCGGCGCCGGAGCGGCACGCAGGTCTGGGAGCAGATTGCGACAACCGCCGCGAACGCCAGCACGCACGGCGATACGGGCCTGGCCGCGGGCACGACCTACTACTTCATGGTGAAGGCTTACAACGCCGACGGCAACTCGCCCTACTCCAGCGTGGCCGCGGCCACCACCCACGACGGGCCGCCCGCCGCGCCCTCGGCGTTGGCGGCGAGCGCCGAGTCCGCCACGCGGATCGCGCTGCGCTGGACGGACAACAGCGGCAACGAGACCGGCTTCAAGATTGAGCGCAGCCCGGACGGCAGTTCGGGGTGGGCACAGATCGGCACGGTGGGCGCGGACGGCACCGTGTACACCGATCCGGGGCTCGTGCCCGCGACCGCGTACTACTATCGTGTCCGCGCCACCAACGCGGCCGGCGACTCCGGCTACTCGAACGTTGGCGGCGCAACCTGTTCGACCCTGTACGTCCGGTTCGCGGCGGCCGCATCGAGCGGAGCGGAACACGCCTCGCCGGTCACGCTGAGCGTCACGCTCAGCGAACCGTCCTGGCAAACGGTCGGCGTCTCCTACGCCGCCACCGGCGGCACGGCGGTTGGCGGCGGAGCCGACTACACGTTGGCGAGCGGTACCCTCAGCTTCGGTGCAGGGCAGACGGGCAAGGAGGTGTCCGTCACCGTCGTCGACGACGCGAACGAGGAGCCGGCCGAGACGATCGTCGTGACGCTCAGCAGCCCGTCAAACGCCGCGCTGGGCACGCCGTCGGCGCATACCTACACGATTATCGACAACGACAACCTCTTCGAAGCCTACAACGACCTGTGCTGGGCCAACGGGCAGACGGCGGCGAACATCACGCTCTACACCCGCGGCCAGGGCGGCTTGCTGGTGGACTACGGGACCGGCCAGACCACGCCGGTGACGCTGACCCTCAACGCCGGCGGCGAGGGCCCTTATCTCCAGGGCGCCGATGCGGCGGCCGGCACCGACGCGGACGCCGTGTTCGCCGGGATCGTCGACTGCGCCGGGCTGATCAGTTACGGACCGACCGATCTGACATTGACGTTCACGGGGCTCGATGCGGCGCTGCGCTACGAATTCGTGCTGTTCGGCAACCGCGACAACGCCGCCTATACCGACCGCACGACGCTCGTGACGATCTCCGACGTCGCCGGGTTCCGCAATGCGAGCAGCGCGGGCGCGATCTTCACCGGGTCGACCGACCCCACCGTGCGGCTCTTCAACGGCGGCAACACGGCCAACGGCCGGATCGCACGGTTCGACAACGTCGCCGCGGGCCCCGACGGCGACATGGTGATCACCCTCTCGGACAACGACAGCCGCTTCTACGCCAACGCGCTGATGCTGAAAGCGACGCGCGCGGAGGCAGGCGGCAGCACGACGCGAGATGAACCGATCGCCTCCAGCGCCGAAGATGCGGAGCAGTACCTGGACACCGGCCAGACCTGGACGAACAGCTCGGACCTGGAACTGATCTACGAGAGTGCGGACGGCGGGCATAACCAGGCTGTCGGGCTGCGGTTCCGCAATCTTGCGGTGCCGAAGGGCGCCAGGATCGAGAGCGCCTTCGTTCAGTTCAAGGCCGACGAGACGCACTCGGCCGCCACCGCGCTCACGATCGAGGGGCACGCCATCGACGACGCGCCTCCGTTCAGCAACACATCCGAAAACATCACGGCAAGAAGCCGAACCGCCGCGTCGGTGGCTTGGAACCCGCCGGCCTGGACAGCCGGCGACACGGGGCCGGCCCAGCGCACGCCCGATATCCGCACGGTCATCCAGGAGATCGTGGACCGTGCCAGCTGGACCAGTGGGAACGCGCTGGTATTGGTCGTGACCGGCAGCGGGCAGCGTGTCGCCGTGTCGTGTGATGCCGACCCGGCCGGTGCCGCGCGGCTCGAGCTGGCGTACAGCGTCGGCGGCCTGCCCGACGACGATGCCGACGGCATCGCCGACGCGTGGGAAACCGCCTACTTCGGCGGGACGAATGCGGCCGGCGGCGGGGAGTCTGACGACCCGGACGGGGACGGGCTGAACAACTGGGGTGAGTTCGTCGCGGGCACCCACCCCACCAACGAGGCGAGCTGTTTCACGGTCGAGCTGCAGATGGCCGGCTCCGGCCTGCGTGTCTCCTTCGCCACTCTCGAAGCGGCCGGCACGGGCTACGCCAACCGGACCCGGCGCTACGAGCTGCAGGCGAATGACACGCCCGAATCCGGCGCTTGGACCGCCGTCCCCGGCTACGCGAGCCTGCCCGCCACCGGCTCGGACGTGACCTACACCAACCTCAGCCCGCCCGGCTCCGTCTACTACCGCGCCCGCGTCTGGCTGGAATGATGGGGCCGTTGAAGAACCCGGCGCGGACCTGTACCGCATCGGCGCCCCTCACGGGCGCGCGGCCCCCGCGCGTCCTGTGCAGAGGCTGGTTCGGCAATTCGGCTTCTCTCCCTACTTGCTCGAGAACTTACTCGAGGACTTGCTCGACTCTTCGGCAATACCCTACGCTGCCAATTCGGCGAGAACTACGACCGGAATTCGGCTCGCAACACACGAGTGCACGGGACGGGCTGGAAAGCCCGTCCTACATCCCGCTTGCGATTCCCCGTGGGACGGGCTTTCCAGCCCGTCCCCGTTCCCCGTTGGCT
>JAFGHX010000343.1 GCA_016929905.1 Kiritimatiellia bacterium | reverse complement strand
TGCCACAGGGCTGTCTGGGCAAACAGACCGTTGTTGCGGGAATCGAAAGGATTGCCACGCCGCAACACCTCAGGAGGAAATACGACGTCGTCAGCGGCGTGGCAATCCTCGATTCCCGCAACGAGCGCCTCCGGAAGGGAAAAGAAGGCGGACGCAGCAACTTTGAGTTGTTTGCGCCGTGACCAGATGTGGATACGATGAAGGCGCGGTCGGCGCAAACAGTTCAAAGTTGCTGCATGGCTATCGAGCGACTCGGGGCGTGCCGAACGACCTTTTCGCGCTCCTTTCGCGCGTTTTCGCGGGCAGATCTGCTCCGCCATGGCTCGCAGAGTGACTCGAGCTTCAGGGCAACAGGCCAAGCGTGCGGCGGCCCATATCGAGATAGCGCGCGAAGTTGATCAGTTCCCTGGCGTAGTCGACGTCCCGGATCCGGCTGTTGGTCCGCACAAGGTTCACCTGGTAGTCGCGCATCCCCTGCATGCTGTGTCCCAGCCTGTTCTCCTGTGCGCCGAGCGTCGCGCGTACGAGACTGACGTGGTCGCTGCCCAGCGAGGTCGCGCCGACCGCGACCCTGGCGGCAGCCTGGGTGCCGATGCCGATCCCGCCCGCTCCGGTTGAGACCACGCTGCTCCAGGAGAGCGGGCGGCCGCCGCTGGCGCCGATCGAGACGGTACTGCCCGCGGTGAGATCGATGCCGCCCAGCGTCAGGGTCTGTCCGGATTCCGGCCCCGTCTGAACCGTCAGGCTCCCGCCCTGAAACAGGGGAATGCCGTTGTACTTCGCCAGGGCGTTCGGTCCGGTCGTGATCTGCTGAATGCCCTGCTGCATCTGTGCGAATTCCATCTGCAGAATGCGGCGGTCCAGCGGGGCGAGGATGCCGGAATGCGCCGTTACCGCCAGTTCGCCCATCCGCCCCATCGTGTCGTTGATCGTTTGCAGCCAGCCCTCCGCCGTCCGGGTATAGGCCATCGCATTCTCGATGTTCCCGATTGCCGCCTCGGTCTGGCGGATCTGGGCCAGGAGTCGTTCGCTGATCGCCAGCCCGGCGGGATCGTCGGCCGCGCTGAGAATGCGCTGCCCCGCCGCCAACTGCGCCATGATCTTGCGCTGCGCGTCAACGGCCTCGCCGTAGTTGCGCACGATGTAATAGGGCAGGGGGCCGTATCCGATTGCGGCTAGGCCGTCCATGGTCGGGCTCCTCCGAACTCGATCGAGCACGTTACTCCACCAGCCGATTCACATCCACGAGATAATCCTCGTTTTCATCGTAGTCGTAAAGGGACTTGTTGTCGCCGTACGGGTCGCGGTAATCAGGGCTCGATACGAGGTTCTGGATGCGTTCGGCGTTGTGGACGAGGACGCGCAGGTGGGCGCCGACCCGTTCGTAGGCCACGATGTCGGCCGGCGACCAGGCCAGCGGGCCGAGATTGTCGGCGCCGTCGCCGCCGTGCAGCGAGTCCACGCCGCTGCCGGCGTAGAGCCGGTCGTCGCCCGCGCCGCCCCGCAGGGTGTCGGCGCCGGCCTCGCCCCGCAGGGTGTCGGCGCCGGCCTCGCCCCGGATCACGTCATCGCCCGGCCCGCCGCGCAGGAGGTCGTCGCCAAGGCCGCCCAGCAGCGTGTCAGGGCCTTGCCCGCCGAACAGGACATCCGCTCCCGCCGCGCCCAGCAGCGTGTCCGCTCCGCCGCCGCCGAACAGGGTGTCGTTGCCGGCGTTGCCTTCAATCGTGTCTGCGCCGGCGGAGCCGTAGATGCGGTCGGCACCCGCCCCGCCGGCGAAGCGGCGCGCGAACTCGCGTTCGCCGGCCAGCCCGGCGGCGTCGATCGTGTCGTTGCCGTCGCCGCCGTCGACAACGGCGGCCAGGCCCGCGCCGGAAAGGGTCACCTCGTCGTCGCCTTCGCCGGCGCTGATGCGGACGGCGCGCCGCAGCGCGTTGGTGATCTGCCCCTGCACGACGTCGTCGCCGCTGCCGGCTTCGATGAGCACCCCGCCGTAATAGTCGTCGACAGACACCTTCAGCGTGTCGTGGCCGGCCATCCCGTACAGCGTGAGCGCGGCAATCCGGCCAAGGTTGATTGTCGAACGGCCGCCCGGATGATCGACCGCGACGATCGTGTCGCCCCGCTCGTCCTGCCGCACCGTGATGCGGTCGGCGTCGGCCGTACCGCGAATGGCGGCGTCGGCCATCGGCGAGAAGGCCGGCGCTACATACGACTTGCCGCCGACAATCGTTTCGCGTTCGCCCTGCGGTACGGCCAGATCGGTGACCGTAACCGTCACCCCGCTGTCGCCCACGCGAACCGGGCTGCCTTTGACGGAGAACTCGTGGGTTCCGGCCGGAGTCAGCGCCTGAACGGCGCTCTCCTTCTGTGCCGGTTCAGACGCGCCCCCCGCCGCGGAACCCGGCCACGAAAACGGGCTTCTGGGATCCAGCAGCGTGCCGTAGGGCTCGATCCGGCGCGCCGACACGCCCAGATCTCTTAGCCAGTCTCGGATGACGTCGTCGGGCAACATGGGGAATGGTCAATGGTTGATGGTTAATGGAAGAATGGAAGCATGGAAGGATGGAAGAATGGAACCTGGAACGGGAGGGGCGGGATGGGTCGGCGCTGATCCCGCCGATTCTCCTCTCTGCCATGGCCCCAATCGTCCATTCTTCCAGCCTTCCATTCTGCCGGGCTCCGGCTTTACGCGATGATATTGACGTTCCGGCCGATCCCGGTCGCGTCGTAGAACGGGTCGTTGGCCTTGTTGAGCAGGTCCATCATCTTCTGCTGATCCTCGAGTATCTTGTCGCGGTACGGGCTCCTCTCGGCCTGGTGCAGCCCCTGCTTGGCCGGCTTGCCCATTTGCATGAAGAGCGGTTCGAAATCAATTGCCCCAGACCACTGGATGTCCATTCTCGCCTCCCATTCCCGGCGCGGTACGTGCGCCGACTATGCCACGACGTTCACCAACAGTCCGCGCCCGAGCGTATCGAGGTGCCGGGCGCGTGGTTTCACGACCAGGCGGCTCTGATAGTCCTGATCGTCGAGCAGTCCGGCCCGCAGCCCGCTGTCGACAATCCGACGCGGCCGGCCGGCGTCGAGTTCCTGTTTGGGCAGCGGGTGCACCTCCCGTCGCGTGCGAATGTGCGGCACGCGCGCGAGCGGTATTCCGCTGCCCACTTCCTTCACGGCCGATATGCGCATGGTGCGCCTCCTTTCACAGTGGCGGATCGATAGGCGCGGGACGCGCGGACCGCGCCCGGGTTGACGCGTTCACGAAAGGGGGTGCTCCACATGTTGACGCGGGTTGCGTTGAAATTGAGGCCGCGCCCGTGCAGGGCGCCTGGGGTTCGGTCGGATGCCGCGAAGGCTGCCATGGCGTCGCCGTCCGTTGTCGCAAGGCGATAAACGGTATTCCAGCGGGACGTAGCCTCCGTGCCGCCCGTATCCCTCTCCGTTGGGAAGGTTGAGGAAAGGATAACACAAAACGGGGCAGGGATCAAGGCTGGGAAATGGCGGCGGAAGGGCCGGACATTGCGCCCGTTGGTGCCATGTTCGGGGCGGCTAGCCCGCCTTGTGCCGGCCAAGCCTGGTTTCGAGCAGACCGGCTTCCTCAATGGCCTTCTTGGCGCATTCGGGGCAGTAGCCGTGTGAGAACTGCGTGTTGGAGTGTTCGCCGATGTACACCTCGAGGTGTTGCCAGACGCCCTCCTGATTGCGGATTTTCTTGCACTGCGCGCAGATGGGCAGGAACGTCTCGAGCACCTTGATCTCGGAGAGTGACCTGCGCAAAGCGTTCGCGGTCTGTCGCTCGCGGTCGAGCATCTGCTTCAACTTGGCCACGGACCACCCGATCGCCAGGAAGGAAATGAGCCGAATCATGGTGTTCCAGACCGCATGGGTGACTGACGCGTAGGCGTGCTGGGAGAGATGGTCCGCTCCGAACCAGACCATGGCGCAGACGAGGGCAAGCGCGACGGCCCCGACCGGCCCGCAGAACCATGCGGCGACGGCCACAGGCAGGAAGTAGAACACGAAGAAGTTGAACTCGTGGCCTGAGACCCAGTCGATCAAGCCCAGGACCACGGCGACGCCGACAGCCGCAGCCGCCCACATTCCCACGCACGTGTCTTTGCGCATAGACCGCCCTCCGCTCGAGAGTATAGGCTGGGGGCCGGCGCAAAACAAGTGCACTCAGTGTGCCAGCCAGAGCAGCCAGTCCTCGCCGTCGCGCGGGGCGGCAAGGCTGCGGCCCTCGAAGGTGCGGCCGCCGTCGCGCCGGTCCGCGGTCTGCTGCGCGTTGATCCAGCAGGCGCGGTAGGGCCCGCCCGCCACGCGCACCGCGGTCGACCCGCCGGCCGGCAGATAGACCAGATAGCGCGCGCCCTCTTCGGCCAGGCAGTAGCCGGCACTGACGAGGTCCTGCCGCGGGCGCATGCGGTGGAACGGCACGGTTTGGAAGAAGTCCCAGACGCGCTTCACGATGTCATGTCTGGCCTGGATGCAATCGGCCGGATCCAGCGTCCCACTGAACCCGGAAGAGGACTTGCCGGCCATGTCGCCGAAGTTGATGGCGGCCGCCGACATGATCAGGACGAACGCTTTCTTGCGGATGTCGGAGTCGCTCAGTTCGCCGTGCCCGCACGTGTTGCCCGGCCAGAAGACCTCCTGCGCGTAGACTGGCTTGCCGGCCGGATGATTGCGCAGGAGCCCTTCGCTGATTTCAGCCCAATTCACGCCCTTGAAGCCTTGTAGGGTGACGTAGGAGGACCAATCGGCATCGCGGAACGGGTCGTCGCCGCAACCGTTGTGGATCGAGAGCGGGTGCCCGAACACGTCGAGCCGCGCGATCTCGGAGCCGAGACGGTTGATGTCCTCTGCGGGCATGACGTCGTGGAACTTCTGCGGATGCACCAGCGGTTCCGGCCCGGCCACATTGAACAGCAGGTTCCAGTACGGGCCGAGCCGGGCCAGGCCGTAGCGGATCAGAGCCTGCTGCCCGGCGGGCTCAACGGGGAAGTTCGAACTCTGCCCGAAGAAGCCTGCGAACGGATACACGAGGAGGCGCCGGGCGGCGAGTTCGTCGAGGATCGCTTCCATCCGGCGCCACTCGCCTGCGTTCAGCGGCCATAGCCGCGGGGTGTCCCAGCCTGCACCTCGTTCGTCATCCCGGCGGTTGAGGTAATGGCTGGCGATCGAGAGCATGTTGTAGCCCTGCCGGCCTGCCCAGTCCAGGAAGGCGGTTCGTTTTTCGGGCGCCCAGTTCGAGGCGAAGAACCGGTCGCCCACGTGCAGGCTGCGCACCAGGAGATGCCCGCCACCCCTGAACCCGAACCACAAGGGGTTCTCCTCGTCCGCGGCAATCATCCCCGGCACGTTGGACGCTACACACTCAAAGACACCCTCGGCCCCGGGCGTGCCGTCGTCGAACACGGCGGAGTACCGCCACGTGCCGGCCTGGTCGGGCATGAACCGGAGCTTCCACTCGGACCCGCCGTCGTGGAAGCCCCAGAAGGCCACGGTGTCGCCGTTCGGCTTGCGGTAAGTGGCCGCGAGCGTCACGTCTTCGTAAGGGTTCGCGTAGGCATGCGGATTGCGCACCGACGCTTCGAACCGATCCCATTGTCCCACGGTTGGCGCCTGCATGGTCCGTTCACTCCCCGCGGCCGCGTGGAGCCGCAGGTTCGGGAATCCGTGATTCTTTCGACCGTCGTTCTTCTCTTCCGCGTCGACCATTATCGTCAACCGGTTCCGCCGCCACAGTGATGATCGGGCGATACAGGATCGGTCGACCCGCCTTCGCCGGGCCTACGGCGGACACGCGAGAACGGACGACGAGAACGGTTGACGATTTCCCAATCCGTCTTCCGGGCGCCGAACAACGGATTGGGCCCGGCGACACCCTGCTCGATCACACGCGGGAAGCAGTCCGGACCGGATAGAATCTGCAGGCCGACCGCCGCGAAGACGATTCCGTTGTTTCGGTTCCAGAGCACGATCGTGCCGCCGGCGCCTCGCCCCCAGGCCCACGCCCTGTCGGCGTCCGGGAAGTAGTCTCCGTCGGTATTGACCCAGGTCAGGAACCCGTAGGGGGCTTCGGCGAATCGGCCGGACTGCCGCAGGAAGTGCATGTTTCCGTCGTAGGGGCCGTTGTAGTTCACGGCCATCCCGTAGGTCTGCTTCGTTTCCAGCGCTTCCACAAACCAGCGGGGAATCAGCTGGCGGCCCTGCCATCGCCCGCGCGCCAGCACGAGCAAGCCGAGCCGGCCCATGTGTTCCAGGCTGATGACGAGCCGCACGCCGTCCTTCATCCCGCTCGAGCGGTCAAAGACGATATCCGTGGACCAGTGCGTCATGCCGATCGCGTCGAAGTAGGCCTGCTTCAGCACGTCCGCGTACTCGTCGTGGAAGTCTTTCTTTCCGTAGACCTTGGCCAGGGCGTGGCACACGTGGACCAGGTTCCAATCGGAGTACGTCCAGACCGTGCCGGGCCGGGGATCGCCGATCGCCGGGAAGTCCGGATGAGGATAGTCGAACCCGGCCGACTGCGTGATCACGTGCCGCCAGGTGGCCGCGGCCTTGTTCCCCTTCAACTCCGTTTGCCAGACGCTGAGCTTCTGGTCGAGCGAAGGAATCCGGCCCTGCCCGATGGCGGCGCCGACGGCGAGCGCATGCCAGGTCTTGCGCAGGGAGGCGACATCGCACGTCCGGTTGAACGCTCCGTCGACGTGCACGAGGTAGCCGTGCCGCCACAGGGCCCAGCGTATCCCTTTCGTCGGGTTCGGGATCGGGTGCGCTTGCACGTATGCGCCGAGCCGTGCCGGCAGGTCCGGGTCCAGCCCTACCTCCGCCGCGGCACGCTGTGCCTGGTTCGCCAGCCCGTCGCCCGGCGGCGGGAAGTAGATGCCGCTCTCGGCGGCGGTGGAGTCCTCCCTGCCCGTCGGCTCCGTGTCCATCGCTCAGGCCCTCCTCCAAATCGTCGCGCTCGGCCGCTCACCGGGCGCCGCCGCCGCGCGCGCGCGTTCACAGCAGCGAGTACAGATACGCAACGCTTCGGACCGGATTGCGTTCCTTTCGCAATTGCGCCAGCCGCTCGGGATTCGCCCGGGACGCCAGTTCCTCGAGCTTGCGCGTCATTCGCGCCGCAGCCCGCATGTTCTCCACGGTGTCGATTTCCTTGGCGAATACGTCAAAGGCGTACCAGTCGTCCGTATACCCCAGCGAGGGGAGCACCTGCAGCAATTCGACCGTTTCCCACAGATGGTAGGCGCCCGGGACCATGTCCCAGTCCCAGGCGCCGTCGTTGTCGTTCAGGTGCACGTAAAACAGGCGGCGCGCCCGCGCCGCGAGCGCGGCGGCTTGGGCCGGCCGCTCACCGGCCAGAAGCGAATGGCCCAGATCCAGCGTCACGCCGAGATTTCCGCAGCCCGTCATCAGGCAGAAGCTCACGGTCTCGCCGGCCGATGCGAACACGCAGCGCGCCATCGGATCGCTCGGTTTGTATTCGATGCAGATACGCAAGCCGGGGGCATGCGCGCACGCGGCGCTCAGCGTCTCCGCCGCGTGGTCATACAACGCCGCATAATCGGCTTCGAACGGAACGTCGGTCCCGTCGTTCAGCGGGCAGGTCGTCACCCGGCCCGCTTCCAGTTCCAGTGCGCAGTCTATCGCCCGCTTCAGATCGTCCGTGGTCTCCCGGCGCTCGCTCGCCTGGCTCGAGGTGAACGAGCCGCGCAGCCAGCGGCCGCTGCGCCGTGCCCGGAAATTGACGGCCGACACGCCGAGCCCGTGCTCACGCAGCAAGCCGCGCAACCGGGGAGGATCCTCGAAATCCGCGGGGTAGCACAGCTCCAGGCCGTCAATCCCCTCGAGCCGCGCCGCCAGCGCTACCTTCTCGGCCAGTGAGCGGTCCTCGCGATACACCATGTACCGGTTGTGCACCTTGCCCAAAAAGCCCGAGATGACCGCCAGTCTCATCATGACCGTCCGACCTGCGGGTTTCGGCCTTGCGACCCGCGACTGTCGACTTCCCGTCCGCTCTTCGCGTAATTCTTTAGGCACCCGCCGATGTGGCGCCGCATGATTCTGCCCGCGCTTGCCACGTCCTGCTTCTCGATGCTTGCGAGGATCTCCCGATGCGTGCGCAGCGCCGCCCGGCGGCTCCGCGGGCTGCGGGCATGCTCGAGAAGAAATCGCCTGACGTCGGCAGTCAGAATCGCCAGCATCCTCAGAAAAAACCGGTTCCCGGCCACGACCGCGATCTCGTGGTGGAACCGGTAGTCCAGATCGCCGAAACGGTCCGGCTCGTCGAGCGCCTCCTTCATCTCGTCGAGCAGCCGGCGCAGCCGCACCAGATCGGCCTCCGTGCGCCGTTCCGCCGCGCAGACGGCCACCTCGCCCTCGATGACGTTGCGCGCCTCGAACAAATCGCGCAGCCGCCCGTCGTCGCGGACCGCGAAGAAGGGGACAAACACGTTTTCCAGGCTGCTGCTGCTCATCTCCTCGGCTACGAACGCACCCTTGCCGTGCACGATGTTCACGATGCCGAGCGCCTGCAATTTGGCCAGACCCTCGCGCAGGCTGAACCGGCTGATGCCGAAATCGCGCCTCAACTGCCGCTCGCTCGGCAGCGGATCGCCCGGCCGCAGCTCGCCGGCCCGGATCCGGTCCCGGAAATGGTTGACGACCGCCTCGGACGTGGACACCCTGTTGATCATATGACAGTATACATATACTGCTCATCAGACCAGTTTCAAGCCCTTTCGCGTGGCATGCGCAAAAAAAGGTGTTGAACCAAGCGGCCTTTCGCTTGAGAATCCGGGAGCGCTGACGCCTCAGACGGTGAGCCAGACAAGAAAGCGGGGCGAGCCAGCGTACAACGAAGGCACGGAGGGGAGAGGGGGACGCACGATGAGCGGGAAACGGCCGAACGTTTTATTGCTGTTCACCGACCAGCAGCGCTGGGACACCGTTGCGGCTGCCGGTTTCGACTACATGCAGACGCCGAACCTGGACCGGCTGGCGCGTGAAGGGTGCGTGTTCCGCAACGCGTTCACCCCGAACCCCGTTTGCGTGCCGGCGCGGCATAATATTCTGACGGGGCTCACATCCCGGTTCCACGGGTACACGGCCAACAACTCGCATCCGCTGGATCATCACTTGCCGACGTTGCCCAGACTCCTGGCCGACCACGGCTACCATACGCGGGCCATCGGCAAGATGCACTTCCAGCCGCCGCGCCGGCACAGCGGGTTCGACAAGATGGAACTGATGGAAGAGATTCCGCGCTACCGCGAAGACGACGAGTACGCGATGTATCTGAAAGAGGTGGGGTGGGGGCATGTCCAGAACATCCACGGCGTGCGGAACCTGCTCTACATGCTGCCCCAGCGTTCGCTCATTCCCGAGGCGCACCACGGCTCCTCCTGGGTCGGCAGCCGGTCCGCCGCCTTTCTGCGCGCGGAACACGGGCGGCGCCCGTTCTTCCTGTGGTCGAGCTGGATCGCGCCGCATCCGCCGTTCGACATCCCGGATTCGGTGGCTGACGTGTACCGCGAGGCGACGCTGCCCAAGCCGCTCGTCTCCGAGACGGCGCCCAGCGCCCAGGCGCAGAGGCAGGACCGGTACGCCGATTTTCCGAAGGGCGAGGAGAAGACCTACAACCGCCGAATGCGCGAGTGCTATTTCAGCGCCGTCACCTTCGTCGACAGGAACGTGGGAGTCGTCCTGGATGCCCTGGAACAGACCGGTGAACTGGACAACACCCTCATCATCTTTACGTCCGACCATGGCGAAATGCTCGGCGATCACGGCTGCTATCAGAAGATGCTGCCCTACGACAGCGCCGGCCGGATCCCGTTCCTCGTCCGATACCCGGCCGCTTTCAAGCCCGGCACCGCGCGGGAGGAGTTCGTCGATCTCAACGACATCCTGCCCACCGTTCTGGACGTGGCGGGGATCGACTACCCCGGCCCGCACCGGCTGCCCGGCGGTTCCGTCCTCCGCGATGAGAAAGACCGCACCTTCCACTACATGGAGTACGGGCTCGCGGCCGGGCGCTGGATTTCCATTCGCGACGCGTCTCACAAGTACAACTACTACTACCGCGGCGGGGACGAGGAATTGTTCGATCTGCAGAACGACCCGTGCGAAAGCGTCAACCTGATGACCGCCCGGCCCGACGAGCCGGACGTCAAAGAGCGGCGAACGGCCCTGCGCAAGGTCCTGGCCCGGTTCGAAGAGAAGTGGGGGCCGGTCAACTACTCGCGCGGGGGACAGCTCCTGGCGTTCCCGGGCGGCGATCTGGCTTGGGAACGCACTCGAAACGGGCAGTTCCCCGTCTTCCCCGACAACCTCACCAGCGAGGAGGAGCGCGCCGGCATAACGCCGTTCGGCGATGAGGTCGTCAAGGCCGTGGAAAAGGAAGAGATTGTCAAGCTGCACAAGCTGGACCTTGCCGCCTGGGAGAAGAACGGCGCGCCGGCGGAGACAATCGAGCGGATTCGGAGCGAAGGGCTCTAGCAGGGACTGCGGGCCCGTAGTCCCACGGTCCCACGGTCCTACGGTCCTACGGTCCCACGGTCCTACGGTCCTACGGTCCCACGGTCCCACGGTCCTACGGTCCCACGGTCCCACGGTCCTACGGTCCCACGGCCCATTGAACGCAGGAGAGCTTGTCATGAAACTGATACTACTGGGCAGCGGTGCGGTGCGGTGCGACCTCGAACGCTGGGGCCCGGCGCAGATTGTGCGGGTGGGGCAGGAGAACCTGCTTTTCGACTGCGGGCGCGGGGCGACGATGCGGATGACGGAGGCGGGCGTCCCGTTCGAGGCGATTCGCCGCGTCTTCTTCACGCACCACCACTACGATCACAACTGTGATTTCCCCTACTTCTTCCTCACCGGCTGGGTCTTGAAGCGCAACTTCCCGCTGGAAATCTACGGGCCGCGCGGGACGGAGCGGTTCTGCAGGGGGCTGTTCGAGGTCGCGTACGAAGACGACATCAACTCGCGGCGCCACCATCCGTTGTACACGGAACGCGGCTGCGAATACGTCGCACGGGACGTGCTGGAAGACGAATGGACGCTGGCCGGGGACGGTTACACGGTCCGCATGGTGCACACCCTGCACAAGCCGCATATCCTCGACAATCTGGCCTTCAGGGTGGAGGCGGCCGGCAAATCGATCGTGGTGGCCGGCGACAATATCATCACGCCTGCTCTCATGGATCTTGCCGCGGGCTGCGATGTGCTCGTGCACGAGTGCACGTTTCCCACCGAGCGAATCGAGAACGCGAAATGGGGCAGCTTCCACACCTCGCCGCGCGCGCTGGGGAAGTGGGCGAAGGAGCGCGGCGTCAAGAGGCTCGTGCTCAAACACTTCGCCGTCCAGCCGGGCGTTGAGGTGGAGCCCATGGCCCAGGAGGTCCGTGCCGAATTCGGGGGCGAAGGCCTTATCGTCGGCCGCGACCTGCTGGAACTGGACGTGTGAGCGCAGGGCCTATGTGCCGGGGCGCGGCCGACGCTCGAACACCCGCGCCGGAGCCTCACGAAGGGGCGCAGGGTCCTCGATCGCACGGCCTTGTCCTCCTCATGCACCCATCATGAGCGCAATCTGAGTGTGAGCCCCTGCGATTCCCGCTTGGCCGGTGCCTCTGCAGCGGCCGAATTCCCCGAAAACCGACCTCGCCCGCCAATCTCGCGGCAGTTGG
The DNA here is from genome assembly GCA_016929905.1 of Kiritimatiellia bacterium. Classification (GTDB taxonomy): domain Bacteria; phylum Verrucomicrobiota; class Kiritimatiellia; order JAFGHX01; family JAFGHX01; genus JAFGHX01. The sequence goes on along the minus strand of JAFGHX010000343.1, from coordinate 45,658 downwards.
CATGGTTCCTGCTCTTAGCGGCTGGCAAGACGGCGGGGGTCGCCGGAATCAAAGGAGGGCAGGCTATGCGGGGGCATGTCGCGTTGTCGGTGTTTGCGGTCGCTATGGGCTATGTCGTGACGGCGTTCGGGTCGTCCGGCCTCTGGAACGTCCCGTTTTCCGTCAAGATCGACGTCCAGAAGGAATCGTCGAGGAAGAAGCTGGCAAAGGAAGAGCACGGGAAGGGCCGGGAGAAGGCCATCAGTGTGAGGATTTCCGCACAGGTCACGAATTTGAGTCTGGCGCGGGATCTGGACGGCCTGTGCATCCGGCTTTACGTGACGGCGGAGGCCAATGCTCATGAGCATCGGGACCGGCGTTGCGAGGTGGTCAATGTTCTGGAGCAGGCCGATGTTGTGGTGCCGAAAGGAGCGACCCAGACGATCGAACTCGGTTCCGAGTCGTTCACCTACTGGAAAAGCCACACGGCCAACGACCAGTGGCGCGGGGGTGTGAAATACAAGGGCTATGTGCTTGAGGTTTACCGCAACGGCGAACTGGTCGACGTGGATGTCAGCGGCGGAACGGATTCCCGGGCGGCCTACGAGCGCTATCTCAAGGACCCGAAAAAGGCCGCCGCGCTCGGAAACAGCGCGTACCGTAAAGGGCAGTGGGTAACTGGCGGCACGCGATGGAACGCAGGCGTCGGCAACTCGGGCGGCATGAGTTCGGGCTCTCGGCGCTGAACGCGGACACTGGACGCCGCTTCCGCTCTACCATACGTCGATGAGATAGAACCGCGCCACGTCGGCCGGCTCGAGATAGATGGTGATGGGGTTGCCGGTGCCGGTGATGGCGTTGGTTCCAAGCGCGCCGCCGTCGGTGTCGGAGTACTCGGCTATCGCCCAGCCGTTCGTCGTCAGGTTCGTGCTCACGTACGGCTGGTAGGTCCGGTCGGCCACCGTCGTGAAGGTCAGCGGCAGCCGCGCGCCCGTGCCGCGCTCCACCGATTCGATCTGGAACAGACTCGCCCCGTTGGTCGGGTCGGTTCCGGCAAAATACTCTTGCCAGTTGAAGTGCCCGTCGGAGTCATCGTCCGCTTCCGCCCCGGTCTGGTTGGTGGCAATGTTGTATTCGGCCAGCCACCAGTTGGGCACGCCGTTGGTGTTGTCGGCGACGGCGTCGAACGCCGCGGTGACGACCATGTTGCCGGTGAACAGGAACCAGGCGGGATTGTCCGCGCTGTTCACGTCGCCCGTCCACTGCCCCCAGTTGAAATGCGTGTTGAGCGTGGCGCTCAGAGTCGTCTGGCGATTGGTGGGGTAGGCGGCCTCGAGCGGCCAGGCGCTGATCGACCCGCCGTTTGCCGGGCTCGCGACGGTGGTGAGCGTGTAGAAGGGGCCGGCGTAGTCGGTCTTGCTGGCGTATTCGGTGTTGCCGTAGGCGCCCTGGTTCACGCGGAACCCGTTGTAGGCGGGCTCGTTGGAGTAGACCGACCAGTGCTCCCCGGCATCGATGCACGGTGAATTCGTGAGGTCGTTGGTCCACAGCCCGACGGCGTGGTAGGAGCCGCCCGCGCTCTGCAGGTGGAAGTCGTCGTCCTCGCCGTAGTAGTCGCCCAGGAGGTCGTCGGCGCCGTTGCGGTCCACGAAGTACGGGTCGACGCTGAGGCTGTTCGAGTCCAGGCCCGTCGCGCCCTGCCAGTCGGCGAGCGTCGTGCACGCGTCCTGGCAGTAGCAGCCGACCGAGGCCCCGTCGGAGGCGTACAGGTTGTTGCCGTCGCTGACGGCGCCGTCGTGCGCGAAACGAAGCGCTTCGCGGTCCGCGCCGGTCGCCCACGCGATGTTGTCCTTGTTGGTTCGCGCGTCCCAGCCGTTGAACCGGATGCCGTTTCCGCCGTACACGGTGTTGTTCTCGACGACGGCGTTATCCGTCTGGATATTGGCTTCGTTCGCGGCGTCGCCGTTGGCGTAGGCGAGATTGTTGACCAGCCGCCTGCCGCCGTTGATTCCGTGCCCGCCGTTCGAGTACACGACGTTGCGCCGGACTTCCCCGGCGCTGCCGGCGTAGATCCCGTCGCCGCTGTTCAGATACACGCGGTTGCCGGTGACGGCCGTCTGCGCCGAGCCGGCGCTCAGTCCGGTGTAGTTGTTCTCGTGTACAGTGTTGTCCGCCACCGTGAGCGGGCCGCCGCTGTGGTCCACGCTGATCCCCGTCTGATTCTCGTAGCAGTCGTTACCGCTGATCTCGCCGCTGAGCTCCTGCTCATAGTGGCAGTAGATTCCGGCGCCCGAGCCAGTCTGGTTGCGGCACGTGTTGCCGCTGATCAGCACGTTGGTGGCGCCCGACAGCCAGATGCCCTGGCTGTTGCCGTATATGTCGCAGGAGGCGACTTGAATCCCGTCGCAGGCGTTGGTGGCCGACCCTTCGATCCGCACGCCGCCGTTGCCGCCCGTGACCTTCAGGCTTTCGAGCCGAACGTCGTCCGTCTCGAACAGGTAGACGGCATGTTGGCTGGCGTCGTTGCGATTGAGGACCGTACCCGGGCTGTTGGTGCTGCCGACGACCGTGATCTTCTGCGTGGCCGACCCCGAATCGAAGAGCTGGAGCGAGGCGTCCAGGACCCACGTGCCGGTGTCCACTCTGACGACGTCGCCGGGCATCAGCGTGAAATCGCGCAGGAGCCGCTTGAGCGTGGCTTTGGGCGTGGACGCGCTGATGCCGTCGTTCGCCTCATGGCCGACGGCGGATGTGTACACGTCGTTGCTGGTGCTCGTATCGTTCACATAGAACACGGTTGGCTCCGCGGCCAGGACGCGGAACTCGCCGCTCGCTTCGTTCACCGCCTCTTCGTCGCTCTTCTTAGCGCGCAGTGTGTAGCCGGTCCCCGGCGTCAGACCGGAGGTATCCCAGTCGTAGCCGCCCTGGTCATAGGGAATGCTTTCGGCGCCCGCGATTCCGTTCCAGTTGGTGCCGCCGTCGGTCGAGTATTCGAGCGTGACCGTATCGCCGCCGTTCCACGGGCCGCGCGTGAGCCAGCTCACGCGCCGGGTCGCCCGGAGCACCTCGCCGCCGACGACCGGCGCGAGCGTGAGGGCCTTCTGTTCCGGCGACAGCGACGCGTCCGCCGTGCCGCCGAACGCGCCCAGGTTGAGCCGGGCACCGTTCGGCGCGGCCTCGCCGCCGACGGCCGCCGCCGGGTCGCCGGCATCCACGCAGACGCTGGTCGTTCCGTTCGTCGCGAACCCCGCGCCGGCTTCTGCCGTGAACGACAGCCCGGTGTAGCTGCCGGCCGTGCTGGCCAGGTGGAAGTTGTCGTCCAACCCGCCGGTTCCGCCCAGCACGTCATCCGCGCCGTCGACATCCACGAAATCCGGCTCGGCCGAGAAGCTGTTCGCGTCCCAGCCCGTGGCGTACTGCCAGTCGGCCAGCTCCGTCTGCGTCCCGAGCCAGTATCCGACCGCCGCGCCGCCGGTCGCCAGCAGGCAGTTGTGATCGCTCTCGAATGCGCTCAGCGCCTGCAGGAGCACCTTGACGGCGACCTTGTTCACGCCCTGCGCCCACACGATGTTGTGGCGATTCGTGCCCGAGGCGTAACTGCTGACGGAGGCGTACAGGCCGTTGCCGCCGTATGCCGTGTTGTTTGCCGCGACGCCGTCCGACACCCACAGGTTGTACTCGCCGTCGGCGTCGCCATTCGCGTAAGCCAGATTGTTCGCGACGGTACCCCCCAGCGCGTAGATGCCGTGCATGCCGTTGCCGTACACGACGTTGCGTTCGAGGATCGGCGCGGACCCTTCGATCCCGGTCCCGTCGTTCAGGAAGGATCGGTTCCCGCGCAAGACCGCCACGCCGTACGCCTCGATGCCGCAGGCCGTGTTGGTGCAGGCCACGTTCCCTTCAATTTGCGAGCCCGCACCGCCGACCCGGAACCCGAAGCCGGAATTGCCGTGGCAGACGTTTTCGGTCAGGAGCAGCGCGCCGGCCTGATTCATCCGCAGATCGATGCCGGTGCTCAGTTCGCTGCAGTCGTTGCTCGTGACGTCGCCGTAGAGCCAGGAGTCGGTGTAGGTGGTCGCAAGGCCCGCGCCGTAGGGCCCGCGGCACACGTTGGCGACGGCCAGCAGGTTGGTACAGTATTCGACGGCGATCCCGTAGGCGTCGTTGGAGTACACCTCGCAGCCGGCGATCTGGACGCCGTCGCACCCGTCGTCCGGGCTGCCATCGACGTGAATGCCGTAGGTGGCACGGCAGACGGTCAGGTTCTCGAGGCGGACGTGATCCGTGCCGCCGAGCAGCAGCCCGCGCTCGCCGGTCCAAATCGCGTTGCGGTCCAGCACGGAGCCGGGCGTGTTCGTGCTGCCGCGGAAGGTGATCGTCTGCGCGGCGCTGCCCGAGTCGAACAGTTCAAGCGTGGAATCGAGCAGCCAGTTGCCCGTGTCGACGGCGACGACGTCGCCGGGGACGAGCGTGTAGTCGCGCAGCAGGCGCTTGACGGTCGCTTTCGGCGTGGCGGCCGAGAGGCCGTCGTTGGTGTCCACGCCCGCGACCGCGGTGTAGACGTCGCCGGCCGTGTCGGCGTCGTTCACGTAGAAGGTGCGCGGCCCGGGCGCGAGCACGCGGAATTCGGCGCTGGTGTCGTTCACGCCGGGCTCGTCGCTCTTCGAAGCGCGCAGCCGGTAGGCCTCGCCGGGCGTCAGCCCGGACGTGTCCCAATCGTGGTAGGCCTGACTGCACGGCACGCTTTCGGCGCCGAGCACGGCGTTCCAGTTGGTGCCGCCGTCGGCGGAGTACTCGAGTGTCACGGCGTCGTCCGTCGTCCAGGGGCCGCGCGTGCGCCAGGTCACGCGCGCGGCCCCGCGCAGGACGGTGTCGCTGTCGACGCCGGCCAGAACGATCGCCTGCTCCTCCGGCGAGAGGGAGGCCTCCGCCGTGCCGCCGAACGCGCCGAGGTTGATGCGGTTGCCGTTCGGCGGGAGTTCGTCTCCCGCGCTGTCGGCCAGGTCGCCGGCGTCCACGCCGGCGCCGGTCGTCGCATTGGTCGCGAACCCGTCGGTGCCGGACGCCGTGAAGGACTGCCCCGTGTAGCTGCCCGCCGTGCTGGCGAGGTGGAAGTTGTCGTCCTGCCAGTTGAGCCCACCCAACACCTCGTCGGCGCCGTCCCTATCCACGAAGCCCGGCTCGGCCGAAAAGCTCTGGCGGTCGAGCCGCGTGGCGTACTGCCAGTCGGCCAGTTCGGCCTGCGTGCCCTGCCAGTAGCCCACAACGGCGCCGTCGGTCGCATACAGGTTGTTGTAGTCGCTCACGAAATCGCCGTTTGGCTGCACGACGACTTTGATCGCGACCTCGCCGGCGCCGGTTCCCCACACGATGTTGTTCCGGTTCGTGGTCACCGCATAATCGCCGATGTTCAGCTGCATGCCGCTCCCGCCGTAGACCGTGTTGTTGGCGACCAGAGGCGTGGCGTGGGCACGCAGGTTCCAGTAGTCGCCCGCCTCGTACCCGTTGTGGTACAGCAGGTTGTTGACGACCACGCAGGCGTAGGCCTCGACGCCGGTGGCCTTGTTCGATTGTACGACATTCTGCTGCAGGACGGCGCCGGACATCGTGACCCCCTCACCGCCGTTGAGATAGACCACGTTGCCGGACAGCTCGGCCGCGGAGCCTTCGATGCCGCGGCGAGTGTTCGAGTAGCTGTGGTTGTTCCGCACGACGGCGTCGGCGCCTTCCACCCGGATGCCGCCGCCCAGGATGTCGTGCACGACGTTGTTTTCGACCACCACGTGCGCATGTTCCCAGATCGTGATGCCGTAGGCACAGTTGTTGAAATCGCCGTGCGCCCAGCATGCGTTCCCGCGAATTTCGCCGTAGAGGTTGTTTCCGCCGATCCCGACGGCCGTGTAATAGAGCTGGTCGTGGCAGGCGTTGCCCTCTACCGTCAGGTTGCTGCAGCCGGTCAGATACAGGCCGTAGTAATTGTTGGAGTAGGCCTCGCACTGCACGATTTCGACACCGGTGCAGAAGTCCTCGGAGGTCCCCTCGACACGGACGCCTTCCGAACCGCCCCTGCAGACCAGATTCTGCAGCCGGATGCAATCGGTGAAGTGCAGGTAGAAGACGCTTTCGGAGAGGTTGCCGCGGTCGAGGACGGTGGCGGGGCTGTTGGTGTTGCCCAGGAAGGTGACGGGGTTGCCGGTCGAGCCGGCGTCGTTGGTTGTGATGATGATGCTGCCGGTCAGGGTATAGGTGCCGGTATCGATCTTGACCACGTCCCCGCCCCTGAGCGAGTAGGTGTCGAGCACGGACTGAAGCGTCGCTTTCGGGCTGGACGCGCCGAGCCCGTCGTTGCCGTCGTCGCCGGCGGCCGTGGTGTAGACGTCGTTGGTGGTGCTCGCGTCGTTCACGTAGTAGGTTTTCGGGCCGTCGGCGGAAATGGCGAACGGCGCATCGCTCGTGTCGGAGGCGGACGAGTCGTCGCTCTTCGAGACGCGGACCAGATAGTCCGCGCCCGGCGTCACCGCGCCGGTATTCCAGTCGCAGGCGCCGGCGGCGTAGTCGACGCTGTTGGTGATGACGTACCAGTTGGTGCCGCCGTTGTCGGAGTATTCCAGCTTGACGGTGTCGCCGCCGGTCCAGGGGCCGCGGGTCAACCACGTGATGGTCTGCGTGCCGAACCACTCCACGCCGCCGTTCGGTTCGACGAGCAGGCTGACCCGCTCGCCGGGCGAGCGGGATGCGTCCGCCGTGTTGCCGAACGCGCCCATGTTCACGCGCCCGCCGTTGTCGGCGCTCTCGTGGGCGTAGGCGGAGGCGGGGTGTCCCGCGTCGATGCAGAAACTCAGGCCGGCATCGGCCGCGAACGTGCCGCCCGTCGGCGCCGTGAACGCATCCCCGCCGTAGCTGCCCGCCGTGCTCTGCAGGTGGAAGTCGCACGCATCGGCATCGACGAATACGGGCGCGATCGAGAGGCTGTTCCCGTCCTGGAGCGTGACCGACTGCCACGCTTTCAGGCTCGTGCGGTAGCCCTGCCAGTACCCGATGTGCGCGCCGTCCGCCGCGTAGAGATCGTTGTAGTCGCTGCCGAACGCGCTGGACAGGGCTGCCGCGTAGATGCCGATCTTGCCGTCGCCGCCGGCCCAGACGATGTTGTTGCGGTTCGTGACCGGGTCGCCCGCCCCGCTCTGAACGTAGAGTCCGTTGCCCCCGTACAGCGTGTTGTTCTCGAAGAGCAGGCCGGGGCCCCAGGAACTGTACAGGTACGCATTGTAGCTGCCATTGCTGTAGACGAGGTTGTTGGCCACGACCACCACCTCCTGCTGGATGCCGCAGGAGGCGTTGATGCCGTAGCGCCCGTTGGCATGAACCACGTTCTGTTCCACGTGCGTCCCGTCGGAGGTGGCCATGCCGTCGCGCCCGTTCCCGTACGCCGTGTTGCGCCGGGCCGTGGCGTCGACCGTCACCGACAGGCCGTCTTCCTCGTTGGCGTAAACCTGGTTCCTGTTCGCTTCTGTCCCGGCCGCCGCCACCGCCAGGCCGATCCGATTGGAGTAGCAGACGTTGTCGGCCACCACGAGCGCGCCGGCGCCGGAGGCCGAGATCCCGTATCCGCTCGCGTTGCTGTAGCAGATGTTGGCGCTGATTTCGCCGTGAATCGGGTTGCCCATGATGCCCGTCACGTTCACCCGGCAGGTGTTCGTGTTGACGACCGCGTTGGTGCAGTAGCGCAGGTCGAGCCCGTAACTGGCGTTGCTGATGATCTCGCAGCCGACGATCTGCAGCCCGTCGAACCAGTCGTCCGAGGTGCCCGAGGCCTCGACGCCCGAATGGCCGCGCGCCATTGTCAGGTCCTGGACCCTAATGTGATCCATGGCGTCGAAGCGGAACACGTCGTACGTGCTGGACATGCGGTCCACCACCGTGGAGCCGGCGCCGGTGCCGCGAATCACGAGGTTGGAGCCAGGATGGCCGCTGCTGCCTGCGCCCAGATAGATGGTGCCTTCCGAGTACGAGCCGGCGTCCATCCGGACCTCGTCGCCGGCACCGAGTTCGGGATAGGTGTCGACGATTATCTGGAAGCTGCTGAACGGGTCGGCCGGGCTGAGCCCGGTATTGGCCAGCGTCCCTGTCGCGCTGCACCATTGATCGCCGGCCAGCGCATCGTCGTTGATGTACAGCGTTTTGCCGGCCGGATCGAGGATCTCGAAGGCCGTCTCACAGGCGTCGGCGATGTTCGTGTCGGCCAGATAGGTCACCTTCACCCAATACTGCGTGCCCGGCGTCAGGCCGCCGACGTCCCAGCCGTACACCCCGTTGTCGGCGTTCAGCGGATTGGCGTTGAGGCAGTCGAACCAGCTTCCGCCCGCGTCCGGTGAGTACTCCACCTTGACCTGGTCGTTCGTCGTCCACGGGCCGGTGATGGCCCAGCGCACCCGGACCCGCCGGAAATGAATGTCCGTCCCACGCGGGAACAGGACACGCAGTTCGCGCGCGGCCGTCGATTTCGAGGCCTCCGCCGTGCCGCCGTACGCCCCCAGATTCGCGCGGCTGCCGTTCTCCGCGGGCTCGGCAGCATAGGCCGTATCCGGGTCGCCCGCGTCGATGCAGAGGCTGTGCGCGCCGTCCGCGGCCCAGCTCCCGCCGTGATGGCTGCCCGCCGTCGACTGCAGGTGGAAGTCGTCGTCCGCCCCGCCCGCGCCGGCGAGTACGTTGTCCGCGCCGTCGATGTCGACCGGCAGGGGATCGATGTCGAGCGAATGCCAGTCGCGGTCGGAAAGGATCTGCCACGAACTCAACGTGTGGCGCGGCCCCCACCAGTCCCAGACCACCGCCTCGTTTGTGGCCCAGAACGCGTTGTAGTCCGAGTACCAGGTTCCCGCGAACTTGTCGACCGCCAGGCAGCTCCGGCCCGGTTCGTCCGCCGTCAGGACGTTGTTGTACACCGCCACGTTGTCGTAGTTGCCCCACAGCTGCAGGCCCGCAGCGCCGTTGCCGTAGAATGTGTTGTTGCGGATCGTGGATGCGCCCGCGTCCACCGTGTCCAGCCCCATCGTGCCGTTGGCATACAGCAGATTGTTGCGGACGGTTGCCGTGCCGTACTGCACGTGCGCGCCGTCGACGATGTTGGCGTGCAGCCGGTTCTCCGCCAGCGTCAGCAGGGGCGCACTCGTGGCGTAGAGCCCGTTCGTATTCTGCCAGACGGTGTTGCCGGTCACTGTCGCCGCACTGCAGCCCGAAAGGTAGAGTCCGTCGAGGCTGTTCTCATGGATGGCGTTGCCCGAGACCGTGACCGAGGCGCAGGAGGAAAGGTGGATCCCTTCCGCGCCGTTGCTGTACACACTGCCGCCGTCGATGAGCGCGCCTTCACACGAGAACAGTTCGATGCCGCGGCCCTGTGCCGAAGAAGCATGCCCGTACAGGTCCGTGCCGGAAACCGTGATGGAACTGCTGGATGAGCCCAGAATGCCCTGCACGCTGTTGTGGTGCACCTTGCAGCCGCTGATCGTGTGGTGGGCGCCCCAGGCGAGCACGACCCCGATGCCGCAGCCGACGATCTCGCAGTTCCTGATCTCGTTGTATTGCCCCAGTTCGATGTGAACGCCCCGGCCGGCGTGGGTCAGCATCATGTCTTCGACCCGCACGTACTCGGCCTGGTCCAGCGCGATGGCGTAGGCATCGCCGCCGGACGTGCCGCGGTCCAGGACCGTGGCGCCTGCCACGCCTTTGATCGTCACCATGCCGCCGCCCGAGCTGCCGCTGTCCGCTGCCGTCACCGTCACGTTGCTCGGCAGCGTGTAGCTGCCGGCATCCACGTAGATGACGTCGCCCGGTTCGATGTCGTGCGCGGCCAGTACATCCTGAATGTGGAGGGCGGGCGCGTTGGAGGATGTGCCCGCGTTCGTCACGGAGCCTACGCTCACGCACCACACGTCGCCGGCCGTTCCCGCGTCATTGATGTAGTACTCGGCCGCAAAGACTGTGCGCCCCAACCACGTACAGAGGGCCAGCGCGAGAACGCGGGGATACCAGAGTTTCATGACGTGTGACTTCCTCATAGGTTGCCGATATGGAGAAAGCCGGCTTGAACGCCGACAGCGGCGGCCACGATAACACAACCGGCGGGAAAGTCAAGCAAACTCGGCGGCCGCAAATCCGCAAATCCGCGAGTGGGAACTCGCGGATCTGATGGTTGATGGGGATGGGGATGGGAGCCGAGCGGCGGGGAAGACCATCACGTTTCCGGCGGGCCCTGCCGCCAGTAGGTGATGCGCATGGAACCGGACCCGTCCCGGATCTTCTGCTCCAACTTCCTGCGCAGCCATGCTTTCAGGCCTGTACGCACGAACGGCAGCAACAGCAGGAACCCGAAGGTGTCCGTGATGAGCCCGGGTGTGATCAGCAGCGCGCCGGCGAGCAGGATCATGACCCCGTCGAGAAGTTGCGAGGCCGGGACTCGGCCTTCGGCCAGATCCTGCCGGATCCGCGACAGAACCAGCAGGCCCTGCGTCTTCGCCGCCGCGGCGCCGAGCAGGCCGGTGACGATTACGATCGCCAGCGTTCGCTCCCACCCGATAAACGTGTTCACCTTCAGCAGCAACACCAGCTCAAAGAGCGGCATCAGGATGAACAACAACGCCAGACGCCCGAAGACCATGCCGTCCCCCCTCTCGAATCTCAATCCGCACCGGCCGGTGCCGAGCTGCGGTCCGAGGCCCGGTCCGCCTGCCGCACGGCCTTCATCACTTCGTTGACCTGCCATTCCAGGGAAGACAGGATCCAGAGCTGGAAATGGGTGACGCGGACCTGATGATTCATCAGCACGATCAGTTTCACGGTCACCGCCGCCACCGCCAGTTCCACCATCGCCAGCTGAATCTTCGGCAGCTTGCTGACGATCGAGACCGCCAGGCAGGCCAGGACGAGAACAACGAACACGACGTTGACGATCCGCATCCGGGTCTTCGGCAGGCCCCCGATTTGCCCGACGATGCGCCGCACGCGTTCCTTCTCCTTCTTGAAATGGTCGATCTCGTGCTGCAGGTCCCGGATTTCCTCTTCAACGCGCCTGTCTTCGCCGGTCGTCATGTGTGTACCTCGCCGTTTGGATTCGTGGTGAAACCGCCCCTCGCCCTGCGCCGATTCGTCGGGAAGAAGCGGACAGCGGACGCTTATTGTAGGCATAAGCGGGCAGAACACGCAATGAGGAAAGCAGCGTGCGCCGGTCTTGACGCGCGGAGTCAGTACGTGCCGTATTCGCGGCAGGCATCGAAGAAGGCGCAGATGTTTCCGATCGGCACGTCCGGCTCCAGCACGTGCGTCGGAGCAAGTATCAGCCCGCCGCTGCGGCCCACCTGCTCGATCCGCCGCTTGACCGTCGCGGCCATCTCCGCCGGGGTGCCGAACGGGAACGTACTCTGCGTGCCGATCGTGCCGTCCAGGATCAGGGCGTCGCCGAAAGCTTCCCGCACGGCCCGTGGGTCCACGCACTCCGGCTGGACGGGATTCAGAATGGTCACCCCGATCTGAATCAGTTCGGGAATGATGTCTTTGATGTTCCCGTCGCTGTGATAATGGATGGCGATGTCCGGCTTGATGGCGCGCGCCGCCGCGTACACCTTGGCCCAGCGCGACTTGAGGTGCCGGCGCCATAACTCGGGCGAGAACATCATGGCGTTCTGGTTCGCGACGTCGTCGCCGGTCGTCAGCACGTCCGCGCCCGCTTCGGCGTAGGCCACCGCACGGTTCAGATTGCGCCGCATCAGCCGGTCGAGAATGGAATCCACAAAGGACGGGTTCAAATACAGGTCTTCCAGAAACCGCTGGTTGTCGCGGATCTGCCAGGCGTCTTCGTACATGTGGCCGATGCCCCCCGCCACAACCCGGCCTGCCGCTTTCTGAGCGGCCACCTTCTGGGGAAGTCCGTTCAGCGGCCAGTCTTCCTCGTCGATCGGAAACGCTTCGATTTCGGCCAGCGTCTCCGCGTTGCGTAGCGGGGACACAACGTGCCGGAAATGGAACAGACCGCCGGGTACACGCGCCACGCCGATCCCGTCGATGCAGGAGTGGTCCTCCAACTCCGGGTAGTACCGCGCGAAATCGGGCCTTTGCACACCGCCGGGCTTCGTCCTGGCAACGCCGCTGTAGCCGTCCATGTCGAAGAAACTTGTCAGATCTTCCGTCCCCGCATACTCAACCATACGGCGCTTCAGGTCGGGCGTGAAACTCGCCTTCCGGGGGACGTGATGCGGCCGCTCGCCATGCAGCAAGGCAAGGAAATTCTCACGCTTGTTCATGCAACGTCTCTCCTTGATGGATGCTATGAGATATAGTAGTGTTGATCCTGTTCCTTGAGAATGGAGGCTTTGGCATAAAGAATGGATAAAATGAGACAACCCGGCCAGACTTATGGCGTGCCGGGCGTCCTCAGCCGGCATGTCGGCATTGAGCTGCTGGGCGCCGGATGGTCTGGCAAGGCAGGGCGCTACGGCCACATGCGGGAGCCGCGGGTTCTGGGGTGCTACGCGCTTGTCGGTCACCTCAGCGGCGAATCGTGTTTTGAGAGCGAAGCCTGCCGTCGGCCCCGAATCCAGCGGCCGGCCGTGTTTGTCATCTTCCCCGGTGTATGGCACCGTTACGGCGCGAACCCGCCCCACACCTGGGAGGAGATCTGGGTCACCTTTAACGGGGCGATTCCCGACCGGTTCGTGGCCAAAGGACTGCTCAGCCCGGCCAATGCCGTCATCGACGTGCCCGCCGGCCAGCAGGCCGAGCCGTGCTTTCGCGATATGCATGCGTATCTCCAGGACGGCGGATCCGGCTCCGAACAACTCGCCGGCGCCGCGCTGTTCAAGCTGCTCATGCTTCTTCTCGCCTGGCAGAAGCAGGCGCCTCGCAAAGGGCACGGCGCCAGGGCCATAGAGGACGCCATCTGGTTCCTGCACCATCACGCCGCCGACCCGGTGGACCCCGTGGCGCTCGCCGAAAAGGCCGGCATGAGCTACGCGTCATTTCGGAAGAAGTTCAAACGCCAGACCGGACTCGCCCCCCACCAGTTTCACCTCCACGCCAGGATGCAGATGGCCAGGCATTTCCTCGCGACAACCAACCTGGGCGTGAAAGAAGTCGCCTTCAAAATCGGTTTTTCCGACCCGTACTACTTCTCGCGCCTTTTCACCCGTATCGTGGGCCAGTCCCCCACCGCCTACCGGCATGACATGCAGAGCTGGGGGCCCCAGGAGCGCCCGGATCGCTGAAGGCCGCCGGCCGCTAGCCCACAAGCGTGCGGCGATCCCGCACGAATATGACCGCCCGCTCCGCCGCCCCGTGCGATTCGCCATTGAGATTGCGCTGAAGAACCCTTGCGGCCGGCACGTCGAAGGCGCCCGCGGCGGAGAGGCCGGCCCTCCATTGCGTCAACCCTCAACATCTTGGGGTTTTGGACGGCGCGGCCTGCCTCGCCGCAGCTTCCGAGCGAAGGCGGGCTCCGTCCGCGCCGGGTTTTTCAGCGCGATCCGTTGACAAACAGGACCCCAGTTGTTAGTATATCTCTAATAAGAGAGTTTACTATCTTATAAGAGATTCATCATGTTCGGCAAGGCGCTGATCAAGGGGTTGGACATTCTGGAGCGGCTCCGGGCGGCGGACGATGGCCGGCTGGCCTTTTCCGCGCTGCGGGAGCGGGTTGAAGCGGCGCCCGCCTCTTTCGCGCGTTTCCTGAAGATTCTTGTTGAGCGGGGATATGTGACACGCGAATCGAGTGGGACGTACCGCCTGGGCTGGCAGTTGGCGGAGCACGGGCGCGCGGCTCTCGAAACGTGGTCGCTACAGAAGCTGGCGCGGCCCAGGTTACGCCTGCTGGTGGAGGCGACCGGCGAGTCGGCTGAAGCGGCGGTGTTTGACGACGGACACTTCATCTTTGTGGATCGCGCGGAGAGCACGCGCTCGGTCGTGTTGAAGGCCCAGGCGGGCAGCCGGTTTGGGGTTTCCGAGAACACGGCGCTTGGTCTTCTCGCGCTCGCCTTTGACCTGCCTGGGAACAAAGGCGCCGCTTCCGGCGCGCAACTGGCCGCGATCCGGCGCGAGGGTTTCGCTCAGAAGCTGCAGAACAACGAGGAAGTCTACCGCGCGGCGGCGGCCGTGAGGGACTGTGCGGGCGTCTGCACGGGCTGCCTCTGCATCGCCGCCCCCGCATTCCGCGTGGGGCGCGGAGAGAAGGCGCGATTCAAGCGCCTGCTGACCGAGCAGGCGCGGGATCTGTCCCGTGAGTTGGCGTAGAAGGCGGGTATGCGATGCCCCGGATTGGCGGGGGAGTAGGTTCTCGAGTTCAGCCGGAGGCTGATCGGCCTCCGGCCGAAAGTTCTCGAGCAAGTTCTGGAGCAAGTTCGGATGGAGGCGACAGATGACGACTCTGGTGGCCGAGATAGGCACGCAGACCCTGACGAACCGGGAACGCATTCTGGGCGCGCTGCGCGGCGAGGAGACGGACCGTTTCCCCGTGTGGCTCAAGATGGCCAACCGCACCTGGCAGCTGTCGCAGCCGGCGCCGTACCGCGCCATGGAGGCGCTCGACCTGCTGCGGGCGGCGGGCTGTGACCTGATGGCGGGCAACAGCGCGCCCATCGGCGCGCGGCACCCGCACGTGCGGCAGACCCGTGAGGAGCGGGACGGCATTCGCCGTACCGTCATCGCCACGCCCGACGGTGATCTCATGAAGGAGCAGCGGCACGACCCGACGACGGATAGCTGGCACCCGTCACGCTATCCTGTCCGCACCGCGGAGGACTTGCGCGCGTTCCGCTGGGTCTACACGGACACGCGCTATCGCGTCGACGAGGCGAAAGCGCAGGATGCCGTCCAGCGGCGGCGGCGGCTCGAATCGCACGACATATTCGTCAACGGCGGCACGTCCACCAGCCCGCTCATGGAGATGGTGGAGCACGTGTGCGGCCCTGAAAACACCGTGTATCTGCTCTTCGACGAGCCGGGCCTGTTCCGGGAGGTGCTCGCCATCATGCACGAGGACCGCCTGCGCCGGCTCGAAGCGGCGCTGCGTTACCCGGTGAGCGACACCTACTGGCTCAACGAGAATACGTCCACCACGCTGATCAGTCCCGGCATGTTCGAGGAGTTTTGCGTGCCGCATCTGACGGCCTACGGCAACGCGATCCTGGCCGCCGGCCTCATCCCGGTCCACCACATGTGCGGCACGCTCCATGCGTTGCTCGAGAGGATCGACGCGCTGCCCGCGACGGTGAACGAGGCGTTCACCACGCGGCCGGTGGGCGACGTCTCGCTGGCCGAAGGGCGCCGGCGCATGCCGTCCAAGGCCCTCATCGGGGGGACCAACGCCACGCTCTGGCTCGAGCCGGTCGAAACCATCGTCGCCACCGTTGCCGAGGACCTTGCCCGCTGCCCGGACCGGCGCCGCATCTTCCTCAGTTCCGCCGGCGTGCTGCCCCCGCCCGTCTCATTCGAGAAGGCGCGCAGAGTCGTCGACGCGCTCAAGAATCTGTGAGTAGAAGAGCCGTCCCCGCGGAAACGGCACGCTCGGCCCCGCGCGGGCCGGCCAGGCACGCCGCCTCTACAACCGCAACGTCGTCGGCTCGATCTTCACCTCGAACGGGCCTGATTCGAGCGCCGGGCGTATGGTGAGCGGCGAGGCCGTATGGGGGGGTATTCGCCCGGAATACCGGCACGTGGCGCCTCAGCCGTACTCGAACTGGCCGCTCAGGACTTCCTTGCCGCCGGAATCCGTGATGACAAACCGGGGATTCGCCACGTTCCGGCCCGTCCGATAGATGCGATACGTGTCTCTTCCCGCGCCCAGCAGAAGGAAGTCCAGCGCGATCTGACCGTTTCGGGCTTGCGCCCGAATCGTTGCCGTAAAGGGCGGGCCGGCCGTCATCTCTTTTGTCGCGCCCGCCTCGAGCGCAAACACCTCGTCGTCGCGTGAGGAGAGGCCCGAGCGGGCCTGCCACTCCTGCCCCTTCTCGTCCTTGCGGACGGCGGTGTAATACCAGAGTTGATAGCGTCCCGCCGGAACGGCGAAGACGGAATCCGCCGAACGAAACGTTTGAGTCGTCCTCTCGTTCGGCAGCTTCAGCTCCAACTCGCCGGGCCCGCCGGCGCTGATCCGAATCCGTCCTGTCGGACTCCCGGCGGGCGGCGCCGGGTTGCCCGCCGGTGAGGAAGACGGCTGCTCCGCGCACCCGCCGAGCGCCAGGACCACGGTGGCTGCGGCCAGGAGACGGGCTTTGATCATGCTTCCCTCTTCCGTTTTCGGCGGTGCCCGCGCCTGCTCCGTTTTTGCTTCTTTCCCCGGCATGGCTCGCAGCGTGCATCGCTGCACATCTGGCAGCAGAAACAGTCGCGGCAGTTGTGTTTGCGCGGTCTGCGGGATTCGAAATCCGGTTCGTAGACCAGCCCTTCTACTCCGGGCAGTCTGACCCAGGGCATGTTCGGCCTGCAGAGAATTCCCCGGCGTGGCGGCCGTGGCTCCGCCTGCACAGCCGTCACTGGGGAGCGGGTTGAGTTTTTTCGGCGGGGACAGCGCGCGTTTACCAGCGCTGCCCACCCCCACCGCCGCGCCGGTCGTTCGACCGGGGCCGCGGCTGCGATTCGTTCACGCGCAGGGGCCGGCCCATGAAGTTGAGGCCGTTCGTGTTCTCGATTGCCTTTTCGGCCTCGGCCTTGTCCGGCATCTCGACGAACCCGAACCCCCTCGCGCGCCCCGTCATCTTGTCCATGATGACGCGTGCGGAGCTGACGCTGCCGTACTGTTCGAAAAGCTGCCGCAGGTCGGCGTCGGTTGCGTCATAGGACAGGTTGCCAACGTAGATATCCATCTCACTTCCTCTGCTGTGTCATTTGTCTTGTCAAAACCGATTCCTCAACCATGACACAAGATGAAGCTCGGGCCCGCCAAAGGTGGCGGTGAGGAGTACAATGGCACATTCTTCTGGCGAATGCAAACCCTGTTTTTGCTGTCAACACTCGAGTTCCAGCACGAACGCGTCATTGGGCGGCAGCACCACCTGCAGCTCGTGCCCGTTGCGGGCGGCCACCCCGTGCAGGACGCGGACCGATTTGACCCGGCGCGCCAGGCGCACGGCGTCCTGCAGCCGTGTCCGCCCGTGGTTGATGCCGACGCAAACCACGCGCCCGCGCCCGGCCGGGTGTTCCGACAGCGCCAGCTCGCGCAGGCCGCTGTGCTTGCGAACGAGCCGGCCGGCGATCGCCTTGCTGAAGATGCTTTCGTAGAGCGCGGCATAGTCGTTTGCCCGGTCTTCGAAGGCGCCGGACTCGTAGGCGAGCGCCGTTTCCAGCGAGGCGGCCAGGAAGGTCACCCGGCCTCGGCCCACATCGAACCGGGAGAGCAGGGGATTGCCGTCCTCCTCCGTGGCCAGTATCTCGGCCCCTGCCGGCGTGAAGACGTATTTCATCGGCTCGTTGTTCGGCTCGCGCGGCAGCGGAATGCTTCTGACCGGCTTGCCGGCCTTCAGCATCTGGACCGGGCGCGTGCGTACGCAGCGTTCCTCGATCTCCAGCCCGGTGATGGCCTTGAAGCAGTCGATGAACGCATTCGAGAAGCCGAGATACAGGTCCGCGCCCCGCTCGACGCGCGCCAGCAGCGTCTGCCACAGGCGGCGCGAGTAGCAGGTTCCGGAGCGGAGCGACGGCAGCATGAAGAACCGGGCCTCCGGCGGGTCGTCGTCCGGGTGCACGAACCGGATGTCGAAGCCGGCCTGTTTCGCAAGGACGTAGGCCGAGTAGGCCACGGCCCAGTTCTCCTGCCCGTGCGTGAGGATGCAGGCCACCTCCGTCTTCTTCTTCGGCAGCGCCCGGTACTTGCCGGGCAGCGAATCCAGCACCTCCCGGAAACGCGCCATCGCTTTCAACACAGGCTTGGGCCGGCGCTTCTCGTCCATGAACCCCAACTCGCATTCCTTCGGGTTCCAGTCGTAGGGCGGCTCGAACCGGTGATGCGTATCGAACGCCATCCACCACAGGCAGCCCAGATCGTTGCACGACCAGACCGACCAGAGCACGCTGCGCATATAGTCGGCGCTGCGGCGGTCGCTGCCGATCATGGGGCCCAGCACCCCGACCTCCTGCGACAGGCACGGCCGAGCCCCGATGTCGGCGTACAGCGAGGATTCCGCCTCCGCGTGCAGGATCGTGCGCAGCGCCGTCAGCCGGTCCCGGTGACAGTGCGGCGTGTAGTAGGGATAGGGATGGATCGTCAGAATGTCCGTGTGCTCCGCCTGGTCTTTGATGTGCCAGTAGCGCGACCCGTCGGCAACTCCCAGCCCGTGCATGCTCGACATGACGGGCCGCGACGGATCCGCCAGCCGGATCGTTTTCGTGATCAGGGCCGTCCAGGCCCACGCCGCCGCCCGGGAGCCTGCATCGCCGATGCAGTTGCATTCGTTGCCCAGGCCCCAGGCGGTGACCGCCCGGCTGCCCTTGCACGCGTTCACCAGGTAATCCACCAGCCGTACCTGCCATTGCAGGCAGAGCGGATCGGTATAGAAGTTCCGTTCATGGAAGAGCGCAGGCCGGAAGTTGCGCCCGCTCATCCAGCCGGTGATCAGCTCGAGGATCACCTGCAGGCCGCTGGTCTGCGCCAGCCGCAGCAGCGTCTGCAGCCGCTGCGCCATCACCGGGTCCACGCCGGCCCGGCCCTCAGGCGTATCCGGCAGCGGCTCTTCGCCCCAGCGCAAATCGCGCAGCCCCTTCTGATACTGCGCGTTCAGCGGCTGAAAATCCGACCACACGGGAAAGACACGAACCGTGTCCAGCCCGTGCCGGGCCAGGGCCGCGAAATCCCTGGCTACCGCCCGCTCGCTCCACTCGCGCCACATCTGTGTGCCCGCGTGTGAGGCGAAGTAATTGCAGCCAAGCATGAAACGTGCTTCCCGCTTCACGATTGCGTCCTCCAACACGACGATGTCCCAGCCTCCTGAAACTTGCTCGAGAACTTACCCGGCAACTTGCTCGAATTTCGACCCTAGGTCGAGACACCCCGCCGCTGCGGCGGGATCGACAAGGCTTACGACAAAGAGCGAGCCCAAGAGTAAGGCAAAGCGCAGGACAAAGAAAGGGAGGAATGGCGGCCCTCTCGTTTTGCCGTTTGAACACCGCTGTCGGCCGGCGTATAATGCCGGCTTTCGCCAACAGCAGGAGGAATACGCGATGACAGCGCCGGAGTTCATACTGAAGCGGCATGCCGGGAACCCGATTATCACGCCCGCCGACTTTCCCGGCGCGAAGGCGGTGTTCAACCCGGGCCAGACGACGTTCGAGGGCAAGACGATTCTGCTGCTGTCGGTCATCCACAACACCTGGAAGCACATGGGCCGGCCGATTCGCTCCAGCACGCACGTGGCCGAGAGTGCCGACGGGGTCCGGTTCGAGATCCGGCACGAGCCCTTCATCGAGAAATCCGAGCAACTCCCCTACTGCGACATCGGCGACAATCCGATCGATCTGCGCGTGACGAAAATCAACGACGTCTACTACATCATCCACCCATGCTCCGGGCCCTGGGGCACGTTCGCCGTGCTCGGCAAGACGACCGATTTCAAGACGCACGAGAACGTGGACGTCATCTCCCTGCCGGACAACCGTTTGCCCTGCCTGTTCCCGGAGCGGATCGGCGGGCAGTACGTGCGCATCGACAGGCCCTATCGCGTCGCGCCGAACGATTTTCACAACTACGGGCATTTGTGGCTGTCCTACTCCCCCGATCTGATTCACTGGGGGCGTCACCGGCCGCTGCTCAAGACCGGGTGGGCGCCCTGGGCCAGGACCAAGATCGGACCGACCCCTCCCATCAAAACGGCGGCAGGCTGGCTCGTCGTCATCCACGGCGTCGCGCCCTCCTGCGGCGGACACCGCTACGCGCTCGGCGCCGTTCTGCTCGACCTGGAGAACCCGCAGCAGATCGTGGGCAAAACCTATGGCGCCATTCTGGAGCCGTACGAACCCTACGAACTGACCGGCATCGTGCCCAACGTCGTGTTCACCTGCGGCGCGATCGCGGATGAGGCCGCCGACGAAATCCGCGTGTACTACGGCTGTGCCGATACCTCCGTCGGGCTTGCCTCGGGCTCGCTGGGCGAATTGATCGAGGCATGCCGCCACGAATGGTAGTCTGCGGACAGGTTGTGGCCTGCCGCGCGCCTGGCGCAGCTGATGGCCGACGCGTGCGTGCGCCAAATCGCTTCGTCAACAGATCCGTTTTTTTTCTTGTGAATGCGACGCGGGCGCGGGATAATGCCTTTTTACTCGAGTCGGCGAAAGCCGCGAACGGCTGATGCCCCTCCGAAGACATTTTCTTGAGGAGCGGCCCCGTCTCGGCAAGCTGAATCCGGTGTTCCGTGCTGCGTACACAGGGGGTTTTTTTGCCTTGATTTCCGGGCGCAGCGGGGGCGCCGAGGGAGGCACGGTGCGTTTTCGCGTGATCATCGACAGGGAACGCTGCAAGGCGTGCGAACTGTGCGTCTCGGTTTGCCCCGAACAGGTCCTCGAGATGACCGACTCCCGCAACAGGCTCGGATTCCACTATCCCCGAGTGGCACGCCCCAACCGCTGCACGGGTTGCCGCTCGTGCGCCGAGATTTGCCCCGATGCGGCGATTGAGATCGAGAAACGAGCAGGCTAGGTGAACGCACGCGTCTTGATGACTGGCAATGAGGTGATCGGCGAGGCCGCCATCCGCGCCGGGTGCGACTGCTATTTCGGCTATCCGATCACACCGCAGAACGAGATTCCCGCCTACATGTCCAAGCATATGCCGGAGAAAGGCCGCGTGTTCGTGCAGGCGGAAAGCGAACTGGCCGCCATCAACATGGTGTTCGGCGCGTCCGTCGCCGGTAAACGCGCTATGACCACCTCTTCCTCGCCCGGCATCAGCCTCAAGATGGAGGGCATCTCCTACCTCGCCGCCGCGCGGCTGCCGGGCGTTATCGTCAACGTGCAGCGCGGCGGTCCGGGCCTGGGCAACATCGCGCCGGCTCAGAGCGACTATTTCCAGGCCACGAAGGGCGGCGGCCATGGCGACTACCACCTCATCGTCCTCGCGCCCGCCTCCGTGCAGGAGTGTCACGACCTCACGATCAAAGCCTTCGAACTCTCCGACAAACACCGCACGCCGGTGATGGTCTTGATCGACGGCGGGATCGGAAAAACCATGGAACCGGTCGTGCTTCACGAGGGGCCGCCACCTCGCGTGCCCCCCAAGCCTTGGGCGCTGACCGGCGCCCGAAAGCGAAAACCGCGCTTTATTCGTTCGCTCTTTCTCGTCGACGGCGAGCTGGAGCAACACAACGACGTGCTGCAGGAATCCTACCGCCGTATCCTGGCCGAAGAAATCCGATACGTTGAAACGGCTACCGATGACTGTGACGTGCTGCTCGTCGCCTACGGGTTGTCCGCGCGCATCGCCAATGCCGCCCTGCAGCAGGCCCGCGCCGACGGCATGAAGGTGGGGCTCCTGCGGCCCGTCACGCTCTGGCCGTTCCCCTATGGCCGGCTCGAAGCGCTCTCCCGGTCTGTCCGCCGCATGCTGGTCGTCGAGATGAGCAGCGGGCAGATGGTGGAAGACGTTCAACTCGCTGTCGCCGGTCGCGTCCCCGTCGACTTCTACGGACGCACCGGGGGCGGTCTGCCCCTGGCGTCGGCGATCCTGGCGCGACTCCGGGCCGGGTCGGGAGCAGAGAAGGCAGGAACCTATGCATGCCGTCATACGAAGAGGACGAAAAAGAAGTGCCCGCGCTGAGGGGCCGGGCGGGGCCCGCGCGCCCCGTAAGGTGTACGCCCGGCCCGCGGCGCTGACCGACGTGCAGACGCATTACTGCCCGGGCTGCGGGCACGGGATCGTGCACAAGGTCATCGCCGAAACCATGGACGCGCTCCACATTACCGATCGGTGCGTGGGCATCGCGCCCGTCGGCTGCGCCGTGCTCGCCTATTTCTATTTCGCCTGCGACGTGACCGAGGCGGCGCACGGACGCGGACCGGCCGTCGCCACGGGCATCAAGCGGGCCAGACCGGACACCATCGTCTTCTCCTATCAGGGCGACGGCGATCTGGCCGCGATCGGGACCGCCGAAACCATTCACGCGGCCAATCGCGGCGAGAATATCACCGTAGTGTTCGTCAACAACTCCGTCTACGGAATGACCGGTGGGCAAATGGCGCCAACCACCCTGCCGGGCCAGAAGACGGCCACCTGCCCGGCCGGCCGCGATCCCGACGACGTCGGCACGCCCATCCGCATGTGCGAGTTGATCAATACGCTTGACCGGCCCTACCACATCGAGCGCGTCGCGCTCGACAGCCCGCAGGGCGTCCGCAGCCTGAGGCGCGCGCTCAGAGCCGCCTTCGGCGCCCAGGTCGAGGGCCGCGGCTACAGCTTCGTCGAGGTCCTCTCCGCCTGCCCGACCTACCAGCGGCTTTCTCCCGCCCGCGCACTCAAATTCGTGGGTGAGAAGATGGCCGCCCATTTCCCGGTTCGCGTCTTCAGAAGAGAAGGGAAGTGCGTCGATGCTTGAACGCGTTTTCATCGTCGGCGTGGGCGGCCAGGGCGTACTGGCCGCCGGCAGGGTGTTGGCCGCCGCCGCCATGCAGAAGCATCCGTTCCTCACGTTCTTTCCTTCCTACGGTGCCGAAGTGCGCGGCGGTGTGTCGCACTGCCAGGTGATCATTTCCTCCGCGGAAGTCGCTTCGCCTACCGTCGAAAGGTTCGATTGCCTGCTCGTGATGAGCCAGCAGGACCCCGCCGCCATCGTGCCGCGGCTGGCCGAAGGCGGCACGCTCATCGTGAACCGCTCGCTCTGCGACCCCGCACCCTTTCGACGCGGCTGCGGGTCGGTCGTCGCCGTCGACGCCACCGAACTCGCGGCCCGGCTCGGCGACGATCGCGTCGCCAATATGATCATGCTCGGCGCCTACCTCCGCCGCCGTCGCGTCGTGCGCCGCACACTCGTCGAGAAGGAAATCAAGGCCAGCTTCCTCGGCAAGAGCGCCGCCGTCGTCAAACTCAACCTTGACGCCTTCCGCTCCGGTCTGGCAGACTGAACGCGTCGCGTCGTAACCCGGACGCGTTCGGATAGACCAGGATGGAGTTTTCCGTACAGTCGATCGGTCGCATGCCTCGGCGTTGGTTTGGCCGGGACCCGCCAAGGTGGCCGTTCCGGCAACGTACCACACCCAACTCCCCTACGGGCTCCCTGCTCCCGCTGCTCGCTGTCTCCTGCCTCCTCTTCGTGGGCTGCGGCCAAGGCCGCGATTCAGCCGATCGCACCCGACCCGCAGCCCCAGGCGCGGAACGTACCGGACCGCCGGCTCCCGCCGCGAACGCGGCGGCGCAGCCGCCACCGAACGTCGAGGGGGATCTGCCGGCGCGGCAGACGGCCGCGATCGAAATCGACAACGCCGGCCCGAAAGCGGTCGAGGTGAGGCTCGATGAGCAGCCGCCGGAAACCGCGCTCCCGTTCGGCGTCCTGCGGCTGGAGGTGCCGCCCGGGCCGCACAGCCTTCTCGTCAGCCGCGAAGGGCTGCCGGTCTTCTCCCACTTGCTCGACACCGCCGCCGCCGAACGCTGGCTTGTCCCTACCGCCTTGGACCGCACCTGCGTCGTGCAGCGGATCCGCTTCAAGATCGACGGCACCATTACCTTCATGGACCGCCGCGCGGTCCATTTCTACAAGTGGGGTGCGCAGGAGGGGCCGCTCGAAACGCTTGCTCCAAGCTGCCCCCTGAAGGTCGCCGTCGACTTCGGACTCACCCAGACGATGCCGCTCGACCTGCGCCACATACCGGAGGAGCACGGTCTCGTCTTCTCGAAACTGCATCGCGCCATTCCCGACGCCCTCAGCGAGGCCGAGTGCTACGCCGTCGTCGACTACGCCCGCAACGCCTATATGAACCGGGACCGCCTCAAGGTGCTCGGGCGGATGGCCGGGCTGCCCGTCACGGCCGGCTGGGCCAACGCGGTGGTACAGGCCGCCGCCAAACGCTATTACGTGCCCAGAAGCCTGGTCGACCGGCTGTGCGCCGAGTACGCCGGTGACCTGACGGATCAGCTGCCGGTGGACCCGGACGCTTATTCGGGCAACGATACACTGGTGCAGATCCTCGTGCGTTTCGCCACGACGGAGCGACTGGTGGCCCTGTACAAAACCGAGAAGACGACCGGACGCACGCGCGGCAGCATCCTCAACCATGCTCGCAACCAGGGCTGGGAAAAGGGCCGCGCCGTCGGCGTGCTGGGGTTGGACGAGAAGGACAGGACGCGTCGCCAGTACGCGATCCTCTGCCTGCTTCACCCGCAGGCCCTCGACGACGCCGAGCTGATGGAGCGGATCCGGGCCTCGCTCGGGACCGGCCCCAAGTGGGCCAAGGCACGCCGCGCCTACGAGGATTTCATGAGCCGGTCGCTCACGCAACAGGATTCGCCCGAGGCGCTGGAGGCCCTCAAGGCCGCGCTTCACAACGAGGACCCGACCTTCGCCTCCGACGCCGCCGGCAACATCGTCGACTGCGACAAGGAGAACATGACGGCCCTGCTGATCCGGGAACTGCCCGCCATGGGCGAGAAGGCGAAACGCTTCCTGCTCCTGCGCTGGCGCGACAAGCCCTGGCCCTGTTCGCCCCGGCGCGCCAGCATTCTCATGGCGCTTCTCCAGTCCAAGGAAGAACTCCTCTACGAACACGCCGCCGACGCCCTGCTGAAGAAGGACTATTTCGTCCTCAGCGAGGTCCGGAAAGCCCTGGATGCGTTCCTTCAGAATCCGCCCGAACTCGCGGACTGGAAGTTTACGCTCATCCGCGGCAAAGTCGAGCGCGCGAAGAAGGCGCTCGCGCGCGACGAAGCGGCGCGCCGCGCCAGATAGTGTAGTGCGTCCAACAGATCTTGACATGTCAAGATCTCTTGGACGCACTACACTGGCCGCCGCCCCGTTTTACATTCCTTTTACAGTTGTTTTACCCCCTCCTGACGACACCTCTCGCCGTCCCATGCTAGGATAAAACCCGAAGATCAGAGAAAGCCGTGTGTACCGCGGCACACGGCCGAACACGGATCGGCATGGCACGAGGCAATGAAAACAAGGCTGCGCTTTCGCCCGAACGATGATACAAGTGGAATGCCGATCCGGGCGAGAGGACGGACGGGAGACACTCGGGCGGCGGCGCAGCGCAGAAGGGGAGCGCGATCATGAAGACAGGAGCAGACAGGTGTGCGGGATGCGGTGTCGCAGGTTGGCTGGCGCCGCTCAGACAGCGGTTCAGCGCGCACGTCGTGCGCGCCAAACGGCCCGGCTGGCGCGGGCTGCTCGGCACGCTCGCGGTGCTTGCGGTCGCCGCGGGCACTACACGGCTGTGCGGCGGCGCCGTCAAGGCGCCCGCGCCCAGCGTGACGTGCCGAGTGGAACTGGACCGGGCCGTGCTGCCCGCGGCGAACAACCAGCGCGCGGTCATGAAAGTCACACTCGACGCGCCGCCGCCGCCCGCCAAGACGCAACGGCCGCCGGTTAACCTGGCCATCGTGCTGGATCGGTCCGGCTCCATGCAGGGCGCCAAGCTCGAGAAGGCGAAGGAGGCCGCGATCGGCGCGCTGCGGCGGCTGGGCCCGCGCGATATCTGCTCGGTGGTCGTCTACGACAACACGGTCCAGACCATCGTGCCGGCGCAGTACGCGCGCGAACTGGACACCATCGAGGCCGGCATCCGCGCCATCCAGGCTGGCGGCAGCACCGCCCTGTTCGGCGGCGTCAGCCAGGGCGCCGCCGAGGTGCGCAAGCACCTCAAGCAGGACTGCATTCCCCGCATCATCCTGCTGTCCGACGGGTTGGCCAATGTCGGCCCGCGCAGCCCCGAAGACCTCGGCCGGCTCGGCGCGGCGCTTATCAAGGAGGGCATGTCGGTCAGCACCGTCGGGGTAGGCGTCGATTACAACGAAGACCTCATGACGCGCCTGGCCGAGAAGAGCGACGGCAACACCTACTTCGTCGAGTCGAGCGAAGACTTGCCCCGCATCTTCGCGGCCGAGCTCGGCGACGTGCTCAGCGTCGTGGCCAGGCGCGTGCGGCTCACCATCGAGTGCCCCGCCGGCGTCGTGCCCGTCAGCATCATCGGGCGCGAAGGCCGGATCAGCGGAGGGACGGTCGAACTGTCGCTCAACCAGCTTTACGGCGGCCAGGAGAAGTACGCGCTCGTTGAAGTGGAGATCCCCGAAGCCCGGGCGGGCGAAAGCCGCGAAATCGCCGTCGCGCGCGTCTCCTACGAGAACCCGTTCACGCAACGGACCGAGAACGCCGACGGGCGCGTCAGCGCAAGGTTCAGCGCCGGGAAAGAGGAGGTCGCCCGCTCCGTCAACGGCGCCGTGCAGCGCGAAATCTACTACAACGGCATGGCCCTCAGCGTCGACAACGCTATCGCGCTCAGCGACCAGGGCAAGGTGCAGGAAGCCGTCCATGAGCTGAAGAAGAACGCGAAGGATATGAAAGAGGCGGCGGCGCGGTTGAACGACGCCGAACTCCAGAAACGGGCCGAGGACCTGGACCGCCAGGCGGATCAACTCGAGCAGGAAGGGATGACCAAGGCGGGCAGAAAACAGTTCCGGGCGGAGAGCTATCAGACACGCAACCAGCAGATGAGCCAGTAATCTCGGAAAAGGGGCCGGCGCATCCGCTTGGGGCGGATGCGCCGGCCGGCCTCAACTCGCAAGGAGATCGCGCCATGAAGAGAATGATGTCTGCCGTCCTGCTGACCGGTCTGTGCGCGCTCGCGGCCCATGCCGCCGAGCAGACCGTGGAGAGCCGAATCGTGTCGGTCGGCCTGTTCAAGAACGGGCTGGCCGTCGTCAAGCGCCGGCTCACGGTGCCCGGGCCGGGCACGTACCGCGTGGAAGACGTGCCGAGCCCTGTGCACGGCACCTTCTGGCTCGAAAGCGACGCGAAGGTCCACGCGCGCGCCGTCGCGCGCCTCGTGGATGTCCCGCTCGCCGAAACCGGCCGCGCCCCGCTCGCCGACGAACTGGCCGGGCACGAGGTGGTGATCCATTTTCGGGACGGCAAAATCGCGCCGGCCGCCGGCAAGGTGCTCGCCGATGACCCGGCGGCGCGCGAGAAGAGCTGGAGCCGCGCCTACGAACCGCGCGGGTATTCCTATTGGCACCATGCCTCCGTCCGTGCCCCGGCGGGCGGCATGCAGGCCGAGCCCGACCGCTTCCTGGTGCTGGAGACCGAGACGGGCCGCTCCTATGTGGATACGGCCATGATCGCGCATGTCGAAGTGCGGGGAACGCCGGCCGTCAGCAGGCAACTCAGGCCTGTACTGCTCCTTTCCGTCGCCGACGCGCTCCGCAAACCGGCGGCAATCGAAATCTCGTACCTGTCCAAGGGCATGGCCTGGGCCCCGAGCTACCGCATCGACATCGCAGACCCGAAAACGCTCACCCTCGAACAGAAGGCCGTGATCAAGAACGAGCTGTTCGATGTCGAGGACGTGGACGTCTTCCTCATCTCCGGCTTTCCCAGTGTCCAGTTTTCGCATGTGACCTCGCCGCTGTCGCTCACGACCACGTGGACCGCGTTCTTCGAGCAGCTCAACCAGAACCCGCAGCGCGGCCACTCCGCTGCCGGCCAGGCCATGTACCAGCAGGCCTTGATCACGTCAAACCTCGCCGCGCCGTCCGGCGACGGCCCGGACCTGTCCGCCATTCCCACCGGCGAAGGCGTCGACCTGCACTATCAGCCGATCGGCAAGCAGACGGTGTTGGAAGGCGAATCGATAGCCCTCTCTGTCGCCTCGGCCACGGCCGCCTATGACCGGATCGTCGAGTGGCTGGTGCCCGATACCCGCAAGGCCGATGGCCGCTATATCGAGGAGTACGAACGCAGCCGCGACCCCGACAAGTATGAGGACGCGGCCTGGGACGCACTCCGGTTCAAGAACCCGCTCGCGTTCCCCATGACGACCGGCCCGGCCATGATCGTTTCCGGCGACCGGTTCAACGGCCAGCGCATGAGCTACTGGGTCAATCCCGGCGAACAGCACACCGTGCGGGTCACCCGCGCGTTGAGCCTTCGCACCAAACACGTCGAACACGAGGAGGACGGCGGCCGCGATATCGTGTACGTCGGCGGGCGGAAGTTCCGGAAGGTCCTGGTCAAAGGTGAGCTGTTCGCGAACAACCACCGCAAAGAGCCGCTGACCCTCGTGGTGCGCCGCCATTTTTCCGGTGACCTCCTCGAAGCGGACGGTACGCCGCGCTGCAGCCTGCTGGAGGAAGGGGTGTACTCGGTGAACAAGCGCAACGAACTCACGTGGGAACTCACCCTCAAGCCCGGCGAGGAACGGCAATTGACCTATCGATACAGTGTGCTGGTGTACCATTGAGAGCTGGAGAGTTGGCTGTAATATCATGAAGATCCGATTGTCCGTGCTCGCGCTCTTGCTGGTCCTGCTCACGGCTTGTAGCCGGGAGAAGGGACCGCAGCCGCAGACCCACGCAATCCTGCCGGAACTCATTGGCACGTGGGTGGCAGGTGAGATGATGATGCCCCAGCCCCCCCGGAGCATGTGGCAACAGATGAAGAGCATCTCGTTCTCCACCAACGGCATTGTGACGTGGTCATGCATCGGTAGCGGCGGGAAGATGGAAGAGCTGACGGGAAGATTCGAGATCCTGGAGGGAAATCCCGATTCCGGTGGACGGCCTGCCTTGTTCGTTGGCCCAACCAACGGCGTCGATCCGTTGACATCGCGCGTTCGGATTCTCTGGCTGGGCGATCTTGAAGTGGACTTCGATTCAAGATTCCATCCCGAGAAGGTCGGAAAAGTCTTGAAGGCAGAGAACAAGAACGGCGGACGCCTGGTCTTCCTGCGAGTGAAGCAGGGAACAGCCAACCAGCCCCTGCACGGTACGCGTGGGGACGCGCGCCCGTGAGGGGCACCGTGTACGAGTGATGGATTGACGGGGGCTCGCGTGCCCTTCACGCTTGACACCGGCATTGAGAGCGCTAGGTTCTGTGCGAGCAGAGCGGGGAATGGAACGATGCGTGCAACTGGACTTGGGGAAACGCCACCACTCCACTACTCCACTGCTCCAACACTCCCTGTCCGGCGACCGGGTTGACCGAGGGCACGGCTATGAGCCGAAGATCCGTCATCCTGTACTGGCTCCTGCTCCTCGCGCCGACACTTCTGATCGGCGCGACGGCCTTCCGGCTTCTGCGCCACGAGCGCGAACGGATCGAGCAGCAGGCGCGCTCCGCCGTATCGGACAGGGCCCGCGCGATCGCCGAGTCCATACAGATAACCGTCTCGGCGGTGGAAGACGAACTCATGGCCGGCCTGCGCGACCTGCCGGAGACGGCACTGGACAGCCGGTTGATCGCCTGGCAGGAAGGCAACCCGCTGATTCGCAACGTGTTCGTCTGGCATCCGTCGCTCGGGCTGCAGCATCCCCGGCCTGATGTGGCGGCTACCGCGGAGGAGCGCCGTTTCGCCGCCCGCTTCGACGCGTTGTTCTCGCGGCGCGCCTCCTGGGAGTCGCCCGCCTCGGAAGGGCAGGGCGACTCCCGGCCCATCCTGGTCGCGCAGCAGTCCGACTACCCGCCCGAGCAGCAGATGCAGCAACAGACGGCTTTCGTCCATGACATGCGGAACATGAACGCGAACCGGTTCGACCTCGTCTCCGTGGCGCGCGGGAAAGGCACAAGCCGGCAAGGCGCGCCGGCCCCCGTCGAACGCGGCGGCTGGATTCCCTGGTTCGCCGACAACCGGCTGCACATCCTCGGCTGGCTCCAGCGGCGGCCGGGCGGACAAATCGGCGGGCTCGAACTGGAGCTGATGGCTCTGCTCTCCCGCCTCATCACGGATTTCCCCGGCAGCTCCGAGCCCGGCACCGTCTATGCCCTCACCGACGGCGGCGGCCAGCTCCTGCACCAGGCGGGCGGCCCCGACCTCAACGGGAAGACACGGCCCGATCTGTCCGTGCCGCTCGATCCCTGCCTGCCTCACTGGCAGGTCGCCGTCTACTTCGTCGGCGATGGACCCGGCGCCCGGGGTGGCTCAAGCTTCATGCTGTTGTCCGGGCTGCTGCTCGCCATCTTTGTCGCCGCTAGCCTGCTCGGCGGCGCGCTGCTGACCTGGCAGGCGCACCGCAACATGGTCGATGCCCGGCAAAAGACGTCGTTCGTCTCCAACGTCTCCCACGAGTTGAAGACGCCGTTGACCAGCATCCGGATGTATGCCGAACTCCTGCACGAGAAGCGGGTGCAGGACCCGCAAAAGCAGGCGCGCTACCTCAGCGTGATCGCGTCTGAAAGCCAGCGCCTCACACGGCTGGTGAACAACGTCCTCGATTTCAGCCGCCTGGAGCAGGGCCGCAAGACGTATCGGCTCGAGCCGATGGAGCTGACGGCGTTCGTGCGCGCCTTTCTCGAGACGCACCGCGTGCGCCTGGAGAATGCCGGGTTGCGCGTGGCGGCGGACCTGATGCCGGAAGGCGACTGTCGCGTGCAGGCCGACCGCGACGCGTTGGAGCAAGTGTTGCTGAATCTCGTCGACAACGCCGCAAAGTACGCCGCCGAAGGCGGCGAACTCGCGTTCGCGCTGAACCGGCACCCCGACCGTTTCGACCTGCGCGTGATGGACCGTGGCCCGGGCGTCCCGTCGGAACACCGCGCCCGGATATTCGACAAGTTCCATCGCGTGGACAACTCGCTCACCGCGCGGCAACCGGGTTCCGGACTCGGCCTGAGCATCGCGCGGCGGCTGCTGCGCGATCTCGGGGGGGATCTGCGCTATGAACCGCGGGAGGGCGGCGGAAGCACCTTTGTCGTCGCGCTCCCGCGCGAGGAGGGGAACCGCGAATGAACGCCAATGAACGCGAATGGAGAAGAGATCAGCCCGACCATTCGACGTGCTCATGCTGGCCGGCGGGGCAGAGGCGTGCTTCGTCGTCCCCGTGTGGCAACACCTGCAATATTCGCGTCAATTCGCGTTCATTCGCGGTTAGCCTTTGGCCTCGGGAGGGCGTGGCATGAAAACGAAAATCCACATCCTGGTCGCCGAGGACGACGCCAACATCCGCATGGGGCTCGTCGATACGCTCGAGAGCGAAGGCTACCGCGTGACGTCTGCCGTGGACGGGGACCAGGCGCTGAAGCTCTTCGAGAAGCAGGCTTTCGATTTCGTCATCCTCGACGTCATGATGCCCGGCACCAGCGGCTACGACGTGTGCCGCGCGGTCCGGGCTCGGAACCCGGACGTCCCCATCATGATGCTCACCGCCAAGGGCGAGGAGATCGACAAGGTCGTCGGTCTGCAACTCGGTGCGGACGACTACGTGACCAAACCGTTCGGCGTGCACGAACTGCTCGCCCGCATCGCCGCTATGCTGCGCCGAGCGCGGCGTAGCGAGGCCGGGCCGAAAGACGCGCCCGAAACCCCGGCACGCTTCACCTTCGGCCGCGCCGAGATCGACGCGCGCCAGTACCGCGCCCGGATCGGAAGGAAGTCCGTCGACCTCAGCGCCCGGGAGCTGGAACTGCTCAGATTTTTCTACACGCACCCCCAGGAGGTGCTCAGCCGCGACCAGCTCCTGAATGCCGTATGGGGGATCGACTACTTCGGAACCACCCGCACCCTCGACCAGCACATCGCGCAGCTCCGCAAGAAGATCGAGCCCGATCCCGCCCGCCCCCGCTTCATCACCACCGTGCACGGGGTCGGGTACCGGTTCAAGCCGGAATAGCGCTGCCAGTCAGTAGGATTCGAGCGGGACAGGTGCGGGCCGGGGCGGAGTTGGTAAACTCCGCCCCCGGCGCCAGAGGCCAACTCTGGTCGCACCGTCGCGCGAAAAACGTGCGGCCGCAACCACCGGGCTCCAGGCACAAGTTGCCTGGCGCACGGGGCCGCCACCGTCCGTCTGTTTGCGCACCCATCCCCGCTCAGAACCCCGTGGCAAGGCACCTCTACGGCCGCAGAACCGGGTTAGTCGCCTTGGCCGGGTTGAACATCAACTCCAGCTTGTCCGCCGGGATCATCTTCCCGCTGCCGCCCTGCAGGATCACGATTACCCCGCGTTTCCCGAACGGAGAATCCGCCGTCAACGCTCCGTCCAGCGGATCGCCCAGGCTGTTGATAGCCAGGTTCCTCGTGAAGAGGACGGGGGTCATGTTGCGGGTGCCGTCGTTTACGTCCGCCACAATGCACCACGCATTGTGTTCCGCGGTGAACGTCGCCGGGTCCAGCCCCGCACACGCCGGCAGACCGTGCGCGGAGAAGAAGTCGAACGTCACGTCGACAACCTGGTTCGTGACCGCCCAGATGAAGTAATCCGTGGACGTCGCGAACGTGTGGGAACCCGACGAACGCGGCAGAATCGAGCCCTTCTCCACCTGCGCGGCAAGCAGACTTTGATACAGGCTCTGCCCTTGCTTCAGCGTCTCAGTCATCCGGCCCTTCGCGATCACGTCCTGAATCACGGGATACATGATCCCGGCCAGAATCGCAATGATCGTCATAACCACCAGGAGCTCTACCAACGTGAATGCCCGTTTCATGGTCCTTACCCTCCAGTGAGCTTTATCTATCCTGTGCCGCCCCGACCATCCGTCCAGCGCCACTCAGTGGCCGGCCGGCAACCGTATGGACGGAATCCGTCCGTGCCGCTGAAACGTCGACTGGGACAACATGATTCGGAGTGATGTGCCGTGCTTCTCGTCCGTCGTCGGCCGCGCGTGCCGGGGCCTCGCAAGCGAGAACCCGCTCCGGCGTGTGGTTCGGATGTACGGATACTGTGCCTTTGCGCGGATCTTAAGGACGGACCAGTGGAGGCCTGATTTAACGCGAGTGCAGCTCCTGGCGGCCGCCTGGGCCAGGCGACGAGGCACTCGTGGCGGTCTCATGCCGCCCACCTACAACGGAAAGTGTAATCAGGAGCAGGCGGAATGTCAAGGGAATTCGCCTGCGACCGTGTGGCGCGGGAGTCGGAAGTGCAGGGGACCGAGACCTTATTCCGGACAGCCTTGTTTGCGGAGATAGTCGACCACCTGGCCGTGCTTCCGCTGCCTGGCGAGAGTCAGGGCCGTCTGCCCCGCGTTGGTACGCGCGCGGACGTCCGCGCCCTTCTGCACCAGCATCGCAACGGTGTTGAGCTGTCCCTGCATCGCGGCCAGATGCAGGGCCGTACGGCCGTCCGTCAATTCCCGGCTCGCTGTGCCCGGACAGTGCTGGGCGGATGCCCGAAGTAACGCGAGAATTCCCGCGAGAACTCGTGCAGGCGCGGATAGCCCAGATACTCCGCGATCTGCGAGACGCTGAGGACGGAGAAGCGCAGCAGGCCCCGCGCTTCTTCCATTCGAATCGCCCGCATCCGCTGCATCGGGCTCAGGCCGCTTGCGTTCCGGCAATCGCGTACCAGTGAGGCCCGGCTGCGGTGTGCCACGACGCATAACTCGCCGACGCTCGGCCGAAACGTGTGCCGCTCCCGCACGGCCCGTTCGCACCGGCGCCAAGGCGTATCGTCCGCCGATGACGTCGCCGGACGGCCCCGCCACGGCTCGATTTCGAGCAGAAGCTGCAACAACGCCGCGTACGCGGCCGCCGTGCTCTGCCCCGGCGGCTGCAGCGAAGCCGCATAGACCCGGTCGAACGCCTTCCGGATGCGGCGGGTGGAGTGGAAGACGCGCGTCTCCATGGGCAGGGGGGCCATCGACGGCGCGAGAAAGCCGATAGAATAGAAGCTCACCGGCTTCGCGTTGCCCAGCCACTCCACCTCTTCGGTCTCGTGATAGTAGATCACGTCGCCCGTCTTGATCGCATACTCCCGCCCGTTCGTTCGCATCCTGTAGGCGCCCGACAAGACCAGATGAAGCAGATGGCCCGGCAGAGAATGGGTTCGGGAGTAGCCGCTCTGCCGGCGTGTGAACTTCCAGATCCCCGTGATCCGCTCAACCGGGCAGGGCCTGTTCAGCAGCGCCGGCCCTTCTCGTGACTGGATTTTATTCAAATTGCGAATCCTGTGCTGGTCTTACCGCGTATTCTATAATTTTTCTGCGAAAGTACAAATCAAAAGTGAGCCAAATTGCGAATAGAACAGCGCCAACCCGCTAAAGACGGGCGCGCAGCCGCAGCCTATACTCGTCTCAGTAGCGGTCGGTCCGGGCCGGGGGAGGGAGAAAGACAATGACACGTAGAGGCATGACGAGACGGGAGAGGCTGGCGGCGATCTTCGAAGGCCGTGTGCCGGATCGGCCGGCCGTCAAGGTCTGGGGTGCCGGGATGCGCGGCGAGGCGTGCAAGCTGCCCGCGTTCACGCCTGTGCGAGACATGGCCGCGGACAAGACGGATCTGGTCCTGGGCAGCGGTTCGGACTTCTCCGTCTATTGCGGGCGACAGAGCGCCGACCGTATTGAGCGTTCGCAGCGCCCTACGGATTCGCCCGAATGGGTTGAAAGGACTTGTGTCTACCACACGCCCGCCGGTGACCTCCTGCAGCGCGACAGGGTGAGCACGTGTGGGAAGCCCGGCCGTTGCGTCGAACACCTCCTCAAGGAACCGGAGGACATCCGGAAGCTGCTCTCCATCCCGTACGAACCCGCCCCGTTCTCCGCCGACCGCTATCGGCGGACGGACCACGCGTTGGGTGACGGGGGGTTGGTCCTGTTCGGTCTCGACCATGCCATGTACGCCCTGCAACGGCTGATCGGGTCGGAGAATTTCGCGTTTTGGAGCCTCGAGGCGGAGAGCTTGCTGCTGGAGGCCATGCAGATCTTCGCGGCGCGGATTCGGGACCACGCGAAGGCGGCGCTCGCGGCCGGGATCCGCGGCGTGTTCGGCTGGGTCGGCCCGGAGCTGTGCATACCGCCGCTCATGTCGCCCGCCGCCTTCGAGACGTTCGTGTTCGAGATCGACAAACCGCTGATCGATCTGATCCACGACGCCGGCGGCCACGTGTGGGTGCACTGCCACGGCAAGATGCGGCCGGTGCTCCGACGCTTCGTCGACATGGGTGTCGACGTGCTCAACCCGATCGAGCCGCCGCCTATGGGTGACATCACAATGGCGGAGGCATTCGGCATCGTGGACGGCTGCATGGGGCTGGAGGGCGGAATCGAGACGCACGATTTCATGATAGGCGCCACGACGGACCTGTGCGACAAGATCCATGCCAACCTGGAGGCGGGGGCCGGAAAGCGCATGATCCTCTGCCCCAGCTCCGGCTACCTGGAGAACGTGCACCCGACCCCGCAGGAGATCGAGAACTGGCTGTTCTACATCGAGGAAGGCGTGCGGTACGCGGAATCGTTATCCGTCGATCGGTAGTCGCTATTCGTCCTTAGCGCCGCGACGTAGACGGCTTTCCGATCAACAACCCTATCGCTGGCCGAATACCGAGTGCCGGTCAACGATCCGCTCCATACACGGGCGACCAGTCCTCCACCCTGAGCACATTCTCCAGGAATCGCCGCGCCGTGTCCCGGAACCCGTCGTAACCCTGGCCGGCGGTTGTGACTTCCACGCGGAATGTGATCACGTCGTGTGCGGCCAGCAGATAGTCGCGGGCCAGACCGGGATGCCAGATCTTCTGGGGGAAACTGGTCTTGCCGTGCGGGACACCCGCGATCAGCGTTTCGAGCACGTGCCCGGCCCACTCGACGCGTTCCGCCGACAGCGCGTTGTGTCCGGCGCTTTTGACGGTCTCCAGCCCCGTGGATTCGCTTTGGGCCTGCCACGAGTGCAGCGTGAGCATGAAGGCCAGCCGCCTGCGCGCGATCGCCTCTTCAACGTCGGCCCGAATCAGGTCGTATTCGGGCGGTGGCGGCGCATCGCCCCACGTGGCGGCCCCGTACAGGCCCTGATCCTCCAGCGTCGTGTAAGACGCCTTCTCGCGAGTCGCGCTGTAGGGCGAGGCAAGCGGAACAATCCGCACGAGACATCGTGCTTTGAACGATTCGGCCAGCGCGTCGCCGGAGGCCAGAATCCGCACCATGCCGTCGGCGGTCCACGTCCCCGCCGTTTCCCAGGCGTCTTCGCCGGCGATGAAATAGTGCATCGGCTTGCGGCCGTCGTCCTCGCCGAACTCGAACGTCGCAACCTGCCGGTGCGCCTTTCGCCGGACCTGCCACCGGCAGCCGTCTCCGCCGCCGGTATCGCAGATCAGCTTCTCGAGCCCGTCACGCCCGTACGGGTAACGGGAAGCGACCCGCACGGCTCTGCCGTCCGTGCGCAGGACCGCACCATATGTGTCGCCCGCTGTTTCTGTCAGCGGACACGCCGAGAGCGCCAGACCGTCCACGCCCGTCAACAGACCTTGCCTCGCGACGAACGGCTTCCCTTTCTCGTCCACCCGCACGGCGATTCGCAGCTCCTCCGGCGGGTCCGTGATCAAGACGTTCAGGATCTTCTGCCCCGGACGCAGATCGAACGTGACCGTCTCGCCCTCGATCTCGTACGGCTGGCTGACTCCACCATCGAGCGCCGTCAGCACCTTCATAACCCGCTCCTTCTCCGAATCCTGTTGCATCACGTGCAAGGAGTGTCGGCCCTCGGATGTGCCGTGTCAAGTGTACGGATTTTGAGCTTGTCACGCGCAGGCGCCGGTGTGAATGTAGACGCCGTGCCCGAGCGGAAAGGAACCATATGCTTCAGGGCAGCGCAGCGGGAGATCTGCCCGGGGAGGACGATGAGCGAGGCGACGGCAACAACGTGGACGCGGGCTGAGATTCGGGAGCGGCTCGCCGTATCGGCCGTCGCGTTCCCCGGTCCCGGCGCGCTGTCGCCGGCCGATATCCGGCGCGTTCGCGCGGCGGGGTTCAGGAAGATGGAGATCCGGTTCAGCCCGTCGCGTGCGGACTATCATGACCCTGCGCGGTTGGCGGCCTTGGCCGATGCCTGCCGGGAAGAGGGGGTAGCGGTCGTGTCCATTCACGGGCCGGACCTGAAATTCGACGCCCAGGACGAAGCGCGCAGACGCCACGCCGTGGCGGAAACCGTGCTGGCCGCCCGTGGCGCACAGCAGTTTGGCGCGCGCGTGCTGGTCGCCCATTTCGGGACCGGCGACCGATCGCGGCGCTCTGTCTGTGAGGTGTTGGAGCAGACCGCGAATATCCCCGTTCGGATCACCGTGGAAACCGGCGACATCGCCGAAGTGGCCGCGTTGGTGAGGGACATCGATTGCGACCGGCTCGGGATGACGGTGGACATCGGCCATGCGCGTGACGCCGACCGACTCAATCCCTTCACCAAGCCGGGCGGCGCCGCGGCGGCGCTGGCACCGTGCGGCGAGAAGCTGTTTCATGTTCATTTGCACGACATAGCCCTGGTCGACCACCTGCCGCCGTTCCACGGATACATCCGCTGGGACGAGTTGTTCGTGGCCTTGAAGGCGGCAGGTTATGCCGGAGAGTTCCTGTTTGAGGTGCAGGGCCGGCCTGCACAAGTCGCGCGCAGCGTGCCGGCCGCCATGCTGCGCGACGCGTTGCGCGAGGGGCCGATGCCCGCCGTGACCGGTGCGTTGGGTATGTCCTTGTTCGATATCCTCTTCGGCCGGCCGCCGAAGACCGAGGACCCGTGCCAGGCAAAGCTGCAGCGCCTGTTGAGAAGCGCCATCGTGCAACTGCTGCGCAACACGACTCGCGCCACCACCGGCGAAGTCCTCAAGGCCGTTGCCGCTTTTCCGGACGACTTTGTTGCGCGGTATCACTCGCCCTGACAGATTGGAAGGGCGGAAGGATGGAAGAGTAGAACCCGGTGTGCTTCAGAGGCATGGCTCAAGGGGCGCCCTCCGTCTTTGCCCCCGTCCGTCCATCCATTCGTCCAACCTTCCATGTCTTGCATCAGCCATTCTGCACCAGGATACTCAGCCAGCGCTCGCCCGCACTCGTCAGCGTCCACTTGCCGCGCGAGCGGCGGATGAGGTGGCGCCCGTTCCGGCCGAGCGCTTGTTCGTCGGTCCGCAGCACGCACGCCTTCTGCCTGCCCTGCCGCGCGCGCTCTTCGGCCGTTGCGTTTCGCCCGCCGAGCAGGACGGCGCCCGCCGACACCTTCAGGACCATGCCGTTTCCGTCGTAGGCCGCCCCCTGCCACAGCGACGGATAGCGCCGGAAATAGTCGAGCGGATACTCGCGGGCAATGAGCAGGTGGACGGCGACCGGGTGCGTTGCCAGATAGCGCTGCCAGTCAAACACGCCCCGCTGCGCGTGCATTCTGAAGACATCCAGCGGATCGATTCCTGTCAGGTTCCACCCGTGGCAGATTCCGTGATCCGCCTGTCCCGCCGTCTTGTGCGCACGGTGCCATTTGCGGAAATGCTGGTTCTGGATGAGCCCGATTTCGAAGTGGACGTGACTGCGTGGCTCGGGAATGCCGAGTGTCGACGTATGGCCGATCGTCCCGAGCGTCTCGCCCGGCGTCACGGCTGCGCCCGGCCTGATGCCCGGCGCGACTTCGGCCAGATGCGCGTAGAGCGTGTAGGCCGTGCCGAACGGCTGTTCGTGGGTCAGCACGACGTAGAGGCCGTAGCTCGAGTTGCCGGCCGCACGGTTCACGTACGCAACCGTGCCGGCTGCCGCCGCGCGAACCGCGTCCGTGGCCCGGCCGCGCCGGTCCCGTCTCTGCGCCCGGATGTCGATCCCTTCGTGAAAGCGCGAATAGAGGCGGCCGCCGCTCTCCCCCGTCCGCGTCGAGCCGTACAAAGCCGATTCCACCGTGCCGGCCGCCGTGGGCTGGAACAGCCGCAGCGACGGCGCGTCCAGTTCGCCCGGCTGCGGATCCGCCTCGGTGGGCCAGACGAGGGTCTCCAGTTGGTTGACGGCACGAGGCGCCATTTCCGCCCCACCCCCGCCGCGCCGGCGCGGCGCCGGTGCGCGCCGGCCGCCTATCACCGCGAGCGTGACCAGAAAACCGACGACCACCAGAAGCCCGGCCAGTACGCCGATGGCCTGGCCGATCGAGAATTCCGTCTTCCGTTTCCGCCGCCGTTTCATCCTGACTACAGCGCTTCTTCCACGTGGATTTGGCGCAGATACCCCGTCGGGCTCACGCCCGTCCACTTCTTGAACGTGTTGCTGAAGTAGTGCATGTCCTCGAATCCCAGCCGGTAGCCGATCTCCGAAACCGTTAGCTGGCCTTCGATCAGCAGCTCCTTCGCCCGGTCGATCTTGCGCCGGCAGTAGTAGTGATACGGCGTGTAACCGGTGTACCGCTTGAACAGGCTGCTGAAGTAGTTCTTGCTCAACCCCGAGGCGTGAACCAGGTCTTGCTGCGACAGTTTCCGTTCGAAGTTCTGCTCAATGAAATGGCGGACCTCGGCCAGGCGCGAGATGTTCTTCAGCACTTGCGCAGGATAGCCCGTGTCCTTCAGCAGCGGCCGTTCTCTCAGAATCGTGGCGATCAGTTCCGTCATGTACGCCGTGCACAGGGCCTGCGACCAGTCCAGGTCGGCGTGGAATTCCTTCACGATCTTCAGGCACAGCGTCGTCACGGCCGGCGTGTTCCGCGCGTTGAAGAACCGGAACGGGAACAGCCCGCGTCGGTCTGTCTTCGGCAGCATCAGCGGCAGGGAGAACGCGTTGAAATGGATCCATGTGCGCTCGAAGCGGGCCGCGCCCCCTTCCGCGACGCTGGCCTCAAAACACTCGCCGGGGAACAGAAACATGCAGTCCCCCTTCCGAAGCAGGTGGTCCCGGCCGTTCAACGTGATGCGGCCGCTGCCTTGCGTCGCGTGGAGCAGATCGAACGTGTCGCAGTCGATCCGATGGCTTTCGAGCCGGCCGCCCTTCTCCAGTTCGATCTTGCCCGCCAGCTCCACGGTGAACACGTAGTTCAGAGGTGTCGCCCGTTTCTTCATCGTGATGAGGATCTCAGGCTAACACGTCTCCCATCCCCTATCAAGCGGGGAACAGAGAGGCCGAGCGCCGGGCTCCGTTCAATTCCTCACGGTTTCGTGGGATCTCCCAAATACGCGCGCGGCCCGCGTAGGGTATTCATTGACGCAGACAACACAGAGGTCAGTAACGGGGTCGAGACTCTGTCGTAAGCTTTGTCGATCCCGCCGCTGCGGCGGGAGGGCGAGCAAGTTCCAGGCTGGTCTCGGCCCAACGTGGAGGAGAAGGTGATGAGTCGAGTGTGCACGTTCGAGGCGGCCGGCCGCAGGCGGGTCGGCGTTGCAGTTGAAGGTGGCGTCGCGGATCTGAACGCGGCCCGCACGCTGCTCGCCGGCGGGGCAGCGGGCCGGAAATGGGAAACCGTGATCGATCTGCTTGCCGCCGGCGCCAAGGGGCGGGAGGCGGTGCGGCAGGCCGAAGCGTGGCTGCAGGGCAGGGGCGTCGAACTCGCGGACCGTGCGGGCGAACAGGTCGTCTTTCCCGAGGAACAGGTCCTGTTCCTGGCGCCGGTCCCCAACCCGCCCAAAATCCTCTGTATCGCCGGCAACTACATGGAACACCTGCAGGAGGGACGCACGGATGTGGAGCGGCCCCAGGATATTCACGTGTTCACCAAGGTCGGCAGCAACGTGGCGATCGGCCACCGCGCCGCGATCGTCATCGCCAATACCGTCGACAAACTGGACTACGAGATGGAGATCGGGGTCGTCATCGGCAAGACGGGCCGCTATATCCCGCCGGAAAAGGCGGCCCGACACATCGGCGGCTATACCTGCTTCAACGATGTGTCGGACCGCGCCTTCATGCCGGAAGCCGGCAGGACGATTCATTGGTTCCCCATGAAGAGCCAGGACCATTCCGCGCCGATGGGGCCGTACTTGCTCCTGGCGCCCGAAGAAGACGGGCCCGTCGACCTGGAAATGCGTCTCTGGGTGAACGGCGACTTGCGCCAGAACGCCAGAACCACCCGGATGATCTTCCCGCCGGCCTGGATCGTCAGCCGCCTTTCGCAATGGATCACGCTCGAAGTCGGCGACGTCATCGCCACCGGGACCCCGGCCGGCAACGCCTGGTCGCGCCAGGATTTTCTGAAAGACGGCGACGTGATCGAACTCGAAATCGAAAGGATCGGCCGGCTCAGGAACAGAATTGCGTTCGAGGAGCCCGTCTATCGCAATGGCGAGCGGGAATAGCCGAAGGTCGGCGGGTCGGAGCCCGACCTGCGGCTTTCGGCTTTCAACTCCAGGCATCGCTAACCAGAAGGGAGTCCGTCATGATCGATCTGTCCGTTGAGTTCGCCGGCATGAAACTGCCCAGCCCCGTCTTCGTCGGATCCGGCCCCAACACGCGCAGTGCGGAGTCCTGCATCGCGGCCCTGAAGGCGGGCGCGGGTATGGTGGAATACGGGGCTCTGGGCGGCACCGAGCAGACCGATCATGTGCTCGGGATCGACCAGATGCAGATCCTGCCCCACAAGCGAGACGCGTATCACAACAGGTTCTTCGGCTACGCGTCCACCGGCTTCAAGCGCGACTGGCACGCGGCCACGCAGAGCGCCGAGTATAAGCTCAATGCCATTCGCCGCGTGAAGGCCGAAACCGCCGGACTCGGCATGTTGGTCGCCAGTATCGGTTCGGTCAACTACCGCTACACCGGAAAGCCCGGCCAGTTTTCCTGGGGGGAAATGGCGAAGATGTGCGTGGAGGCGGGCGCTGACGCGCTCATCCTGCATCTCCAGACCGGGCAGGAGTTGGCCGGCAAGGTGCTCAGCGAAAACCCCGATTACCTGCGCGACACGATCAAAGAGGTCAAAGATGCGGCCAACGCACCCGTCCTGGCCAAGCTGCCGATCGAGGGGTGCGATCCCGCCTTCCTCGCGCGGCTGGCTTTCAATGCCGGCGCCGACGGCGTAGCCCCGACGGCCCGCTACGTAGGGTTGAACATCGACATCGGCGCCGAAACCGTCCCCGAATGGCACGGCTTTCATGGCTACGGCGGGCCCTGGGCGCTGCCCATCACCGCCGCGTGGACCGCCAAGGTCCGGCGCAGCGGCGTCATGGGCCCTATGATTCCCGGCGGCGGCGTCATGAGTTGGACCGATATCGTCCGGCTCATTCTCGTCGGGGCCGACGTCGTTCAGGTCTGCAGTTGGCCGATCCTCAAGGGGTACGGCGTGTTGCCGAAAGCGCTTGACCGGATTCGCCGTTGGATGCGAGAAAAGGGATACGGCTCCATCGACGATTTTCGCGGGCGCATGGTCGTGAGCCTCAAGGAAACCAAGTGCATCTGGGGGCGCCGTTTTGAGAAGGGGCCGTTCGAAGGCGTCACGGTTGATCCAACCCGATGCACCGGGTGCGGCGCCTGCACGCATCCGTGCTATTTCCACGCCATCGCCCTGAACGGCGACGGGAAAGCGCATATCGATCCGGACAAGTGCGTCGGATGCGGGCACTGCTTTCAGGTGTGCCCGCAGGATGCCGTCGTCGTGCCGCACACAAACGAGAACGCCGCCGCCGGGCCGCGCGCAGAACCGGCCCCCACGCCCTCGCGTCGTGGGGCCGAAAGATTGGAACCGAGGAGGACCGAACCTTGCCGCCAAATACGATAGCCAACGGATTCGAAGAACGCCGCGAGCGACTGCTTGACGTCCTCACCACCCTCGACAAGGGGCGAGGCAGCTTCAACAGGGACAGCAACGTCAACGACGCGCACTACTCCAACCGCGTCCGCTGGCAGTACTACATGGGCTGCCTGGCACGCGGGATCAAGGTCGAGGAGGCCAACGCCTACTTCGCCTCCTCCGACGATATCCAGCCGGAGGAATGGCAGACCCTCTGCTACCTGCGCACCTACCTCCAGTTCAAGGACACCGCGCTGAATCGCGCGGCGTCCGACCGGCTGCTCAATACGTTGCGCGCGTACAAGGACGCGAAGATGGACGGCCCCGCCTGCAGGACGCCCGAGTGCCACGGTACGCGGGGCAACCACTCCATCGTGGCGTTCAGCTTCTACCTGCTGGCCGATCAGGCGTTGGGCAACGGCCCCAAGCACGGCCTC
The DNA here is from genome assembly GCA_016929905.1 of Kiritimatiellia bacterium. Lineage (GTDB taxonomy): Bacteria > Verrucomicrobiota > Kiritimatiellia > JAFGHX01 > JAFGHX01 > JAFGHX01. The sequence continues at coordinate 2,717 of JAFGHX010000343.1, read as the reverse complement.
GCGCGCGAGAAGTTCATCGATTGGGCTCAGTATCACGGCCGGTATGGCCGCGACGAGGTCAATTCCCCGCACTACCTGGACCGCTCGTTTCTGCCGTTGCTCAATCTCTACGACTACTCGGCCGATCCCGAGATCAGGCTGTGGGCGCAGATGTGCCTGGACAAAATGGTGACCGACTTCGCGCTGCTCGGCCTCAAGAACGTGCGCGGCGGACCCTGGTGCCGCGCGCACCAGAACCACGCGCCCTTCTGCCGCGAACAGAACGACGGCACACACAACACCTTCTACGTGGCGGGCTACCAGCTCTTCGGCGGCTCCGCCGTGCCGCCATATGTCTGGACCGACCAGATCCTGAACTACGCGTTCATGGTCACGACCCGCTATCGCGCCCCCGCCGTCGCCGCCCGGATCGCCGATGCCGGCACGCGCGGTCCGTACGAGGTGAAAAGCGGTCGCAAGGCAAACGCCAGGCCTAGGAACGAAGACGACGAATGGGACATGTACTACTACATGACGCCCGCCTTCTGCCTGGCCTCCCTGCAGGACAGGATTCCCCTGGACAACCACCTCACCAATGCCACCACCACTCCCCGCGACTACGTGAACACGCAGACATGGGAGTTGACATTCTCCGATCCGATGAAGAAACTCGGGCCCAAGCGCGACCTGGGCGTTCTGACCGGCGGGTACGAGAACATCCACGAGGACGCGAACCCCAACACGGCCAACATGCAGTACAGGAATGTGCTGTTCTTCAAGGGTTGGTTCATGGATTACAACGACAACCTCCACGCAGGCGGCGAATACGCCCGCGACCGCGTCGGCGAAAAAGCGCTGCATTTCTGGCGGATTGCGACGCGAGAAGGGCAGGTCTACCTCGGTGTCACGAACTTCCCCAAAGCCGAAGCCGGCATCCTGGAGGTCGGGCTCGCCGACGACTATCCCGGCTTCCAGGCGTTCCGGGACGCGGTCAAGAACGCGCCCGCTTCCTGCGAAGACTCCGGCAAGAAGACCCGTTACACCAGCACGCGGGGCGACGAGATCGTCTACGTGAACGCGTCCGGGAACCCCGGCGACGGGTCGGCAACGGTCAACGGCAAGGATTTCCCGCTGCACGGGTACGCGCACTACGAATCGCCGTGGCTGAATGCCGCGCGCGAATCGGGTGCGCTCACGGCCGCCAAGGACGGCGCGTCGCTGCGGCTCGACTTCCGTGACCGCGCGCACCCCGTGCGGGAAGAGCACGCCTGATCACCCCGCCACAATAGTTCTCGACACGCGCCCGCGTATGAAGGAAAGTTGTCCTCGGCGCTCCAGGAGAAGGACGGCCCCGGGCGACGTGGGCGGCAGCCGCGCTCCCGCCCGCAGCACTGCGGGCAGGTTGCGCGCCCCGCCGCGGCGATCCCGTCGGCGTTGGCGTGTTTGCGTCAGGGCGCGCGCCGTAGGCCGCGCTTCACCGAAGCCAGGGCCCCGGCCTCGGAGAGAGTCGGGTCCGAAATCCGGGGCTGGCATTCGCTGAACGCCGCCCGACTCAGCCCGCATACGCCGGTGAACTTGTGAACGCGTCTGCTTGGCCCGAAGTTGCCCTATGAAAAGGTCGGCCGCTTCCCGCGAAAAACTGGGTCTTCTGTCCGATCGGTTCGAACTCATCAGCCACCCCCGTGCGCTATTCGATCCGCGCCACCGCGGCATGAAGACCTACAAGGGTTACCCCGCGCTCATGAAGCTGCACGTGGTCTTTCCATGCGGGACCTACGTCCTGCATATCGATCGGGTCAGTCACAGGATATACGAAGGCAAGACCGGCGGACTCGGCATCGCCAGACGGGGGCACACGCTGCATTATTGCCTGGCCGGCGAGGCGCCGCTCGTCGGCGGCGGCAAGACCCTCACGTACAAGCCGGGCCGCCTCTTTGCCTTCCGCGCCAGGAGCCACTACTACGCGCGCTGCGACGAACCCGTCGACATCGAGAACCTCTACATCGAGTTCACGATCGAGGAGCCCGGCCTTGCCGGGAAGGGGATCGAGGATATCGAGGTCATTCACAAAGTCGATATGCCGCGCCTGTACGTGGACCTCGAGGGTGAGCGCCGTCGGGAATTCGAGAAACACGTCTTCGCGATCGTGAAAATCATGTACGAACACCGGCCGAGCTGCTTCTTCCGCGCCCAGGAGCAAGTCCTCGCCCTGTTCAGCCTCTGCCTCGAATGGGATATCGTGCGCATCATCCATATGACGCGCGAGCATTTCGGCCGGAACTGGCATCACCGGCTCTGGATCGAGAAAGCCAGGCATTTCATCCGCCAGCGCTACGCAGACAAGATCGCGGTGGCCGACATCGGCCGGTACGCCGGGGTCGATCCCGGCTACCTCAACAAGCTGTTCCGCAAGGAAACGGGTAAGAGTCTGAACGCCTACCTGGGTGAGTTCAGGATCCAGACGGCTAAGAGCATAATGCTGGCCGGTCAGACAAGCGTAACCGAAATCGCGCTCGCGTCCGGCTTCCGCGACCCTTCCTACTTCGCGGCCAGCTTCCGCAAGGCCACCGGCGAGTCGCCCTCCGAGTACCTCAAACGGCTCTAGCCGGAAACTTGAAAGTAGAAGCGGCGTCTCGCCGCTTTCCCCGGAAGCCCGGACACCTCCGGATATCCCCGTCGGCACAGGGTGCCGCCGGGGAGGAAGAGCCGAGACGGCTCTTCTACCATGCGGCCGCCGA
>JAFGHX010000342.1 GCA_016929905.1 Kiritimatiellia bacterium | reverse complement strand
GAACACCAGCCACTTGCGAGCATTCTCCGCCGGCATTCTGATCGCACCCATTGGGTGCAGATTAGGGCGAAAGATTAAGGCGAAAGACTAGGGACGGGATCGCTCTTTCCCTAATCTTTTGCCCTAATCTTTCGCCTTAATCTCCCCGCATAGGCAATTCGACTGCTCCTTCTAGGGTCAATGACGCGAGCGCAAGCGAGCCGATTGCACAAGCCTCAGCGAGCCAACGACGCGAGCGTCGCTCGCTCCACCCGCCGCAGGTCCCGGATCGCCGCGCGCGGGTCCTGCGCCGCGCACACGGCGCGAACCACCGCGTAGTTGCGCACACCCGTGCGCAGAACCGCCGGCAACGTGGCGCGGTGGATGCCGCCGATCGCGACGAGCGGAAGCGGGCAAGCCGCGACCACTCTTCTCAGATCGTCCAGCCCCACGGTCGGATCGGGAATCGCCTTCGTGGGCGTCGGATAGACGGGGCCGACCCCGATATAGTCGGGGCGTCGCGCCTGCGCCGCCGCGTCCTGGCCCTGCCCATGCGTAGAGAGTCCAAACAGCTTGCCGGGCGCCTGCCAGATCCGGCGCGCTTCCTCCAGCGCCATGTCGTCCTGGCCCAGGTGCAGACCGTCTGCGTCGACCGCCCGGGCGACCTCGACATCGTCGTTGACGATGAACAGGCTGTCGCCGCGCGCGAGGATGTCCCGGACTCGTTCGGCCGTGCGGATGTAGGCGTCGCGTACGACCCCTTTCATCCGCAGCTGGACGACCTTCACCCCCTCGCCAGCCGCTATGCGCGCGCATTCCTCATAGCCCACGACCGGGTCGGTCATGACGAGATACAGGCCAAAGGGATTGGCGATTGACGATTGACGATTGACGATTGGATTCTGCGTGATCATCTCTTGAATGTAGGACCGAGGTGCAATCGTCAATCGTCAATACGTCTTCTCATACTCCCCTGTCCCCAGCTTCTTGAGCTGGTGGAAGCCCGCGTCCTTGGCGCGGCGGTCCAGGCTTGTCTTCGACGAGCCCACGGAGGGCGCCGCGACGACGCGCCGCACCGGCGCGCCGCACTCGGGACATGTCTTCAAGGGGGCGTCCGCCATACGCTGCATCTGTTCGAATCCGGCGCGGCAATGCGGGCAGGCGCGGCCCGCGTCTCTGGGTTCGTACGCGTAAATCGGCATGGGGATCCCTCGCGTTTGGATGTTTCCGTTCAATATCCACCACCGGGGGTGAAACCCCCGGACCGGTCGCCGAACGCCCCCGGAACGCATCACCCCACATCCCCGTCCGGGAACAGCATCGCCGCCCCGAATTCCGCCTGGAACTCGGGGTCCAGCGACAGATCCACGTGTTCGGTCTGGCGGCGCAGTTCCTCGGCATAGTCGCGTTCCGTCGCGCAGAGCAACGCCATCTTCGCGCCGAGCGATGCGGCATTGCCGATGAACCGCACGTGATCGTGCGCAATCGCCGGCAACAGCCCGATCCGCTGCGCGTTGCGGCGCCGGATGAAATTCCCGAACGCGCCGGCCAGCAGGACCGCGCCGAGTTGCCCGGCATCCAGCCCGGCCCGGCGCAGCAGGATGTTGACGCCGGCGCGTATCGCGCCTGCGGCCAACTGCAGTTCGCGAATGTCCTTCTGGCGCAACAGCACCGGCTCGCCGTTGCCCGACTCCTCCGCGGCGGCCAGCAGGAAATCCGTCCGGTCCTCACGCTCGACCAGTCGCTCGCGCAACGGCTCCGGCGTGCCGGCCGGCGCCTCGGCAGCGGAGACGATTCGGCCGGTCGGTTCCAGCAGCCCCGTGCGCAGCAGCCAGGCCGCCGCGTCGATCAGGGCGGTCCCGCACAGGCCGACGGGCGGCACATTCCCGATCACGTTCAGGCGCAGCTCGCCGTCCACGATCACCACCTTCTCGATCGCGCCGGAGGTCGCGCGCATGCCCTGCGCAATGCGCGCGCCTTCGAAGGCGGGCCCGGCCGCCGTCGACGTCGCCAGCATCCGCCCGTCGTGCGCCAGTACGATTTCGCCGTTCGTCCCGATGTCGACCAGCAGCACCGGCGCCTTCCACGTGTGCCATTTGTTCAGCCGCGCCGCCACCATGCCCGCCACCGTGTCGCCGCCGATGAACCCGCCGATCTGCGGAAAGACATACAACTCCGCCGCCGCGTTCGCTTCGATCCCCACCGAGCGCGCGGACGTCCGCCGCCCTTCGTCGAAAACCGGCACGAACGGCAACTCGCCCAGCGCCGACGGATCGTAGCCGCACAGGATCTGCTGCATCGTCGAGTTGCCGGCCACGACGACCTCGTACACGTCGCGCCGGTCTACACCCGCCTCGGCGGCCAACTCGGCGAGAATTTCGTTCACGCACGCGATCACCGCCTGCTGCAGTTCGGCCAACCCGTCCGCCTGCTCGCGTATCCACAAGATCCGCGCCAGCACGTCGTCGCCCCGCGCGATCTGCGGGTTCAGCCGCGAAACCACCGCGCGTTCCCGGCCGGCCACCAGGTCGATCAGCGTGCCGACTATCGTCGTCGTGCCGATGTCAAACGCCGCGCCGTAAAGCGACGCCGTCGTGTCGCCCGGCTCCAGCGCCAACAGCCGCTCCGGCATCAACACCGCCGTGCCGCGCCAGCCGTTCCGGCGCATGAAACCCGGCACCTCACGAAGAAGCTCGAACGAGACTTTGGCCGCGCCCGTCGCGCGCCGCAGCCGTGCACGGTCCGATTCCGGATTCGCCTGGTCCGGCTCCGGCAGCTCGAAACACGTCTTGCGTACGACCGGGTCCAGCTTCGCCCGCTCGCCGGTGTCCGACACCAGAATCTGCTGCGCATGCTCGAAGAGCGATTCCTCCGGGACTTCGACCACGACCCCGCCCTGCACCTTCTCCTGGCAGGCCAGGCGGTACCCGTCCTCCGCGTCCGCGCCCAGCGCCTGGCGCGTCTCGCTGCCGAGCGTGCAGGCCCCGCTCACCACGCGCACCCGGCACTTGCCGCACGTGCCGCGCCCCCCGCACGGCGTCTGCAGGATCAAACCCGCCCGCGCGGCCGCTTCCAGCAGAATCGTGCCCGGCAATACGTACACGCTTCGGCCCGAAGGCTGAAACGTCACCTTCACTTCTTCCCGGCTCTTCATGATCGGTCGCCCGCCCGTCACTCCGGCCACGCTGGTAACGTCAAGATTTGTCGGACGCACTACACTAGAAAAATCCCCTCGCCGAAACAAGCGGTTTCCGGCCAATGGCGCCTCCGGCGTGCCAACCCGGTCCGGACAGAACCGAGCGCAGCCTTTGTCGCAAACTCTGTCGATTCCCCGTAGGACGGGCTTTCCAGCCCGTCCCCCTTTCCCGCCGGCTCATGATTGTGCGGGACGGGCTGGAAAGCCCGTCCTACGATTCGCTCGTCTCTGTCCTACGCTCTGTCGATTCCGCCGCTGCGGTGTGGGGGGGGGAGCAAGCCGCGCCCGCCGACTTGTCGTGCGAGAGTCCCGAGGCGTCTGCGCCGAGGAATGGGGGCGGCTTGACTCTGCCTCCCGGCGGCGTCGCGTGCCGCCGGGGTATCCGCGGGTGTCCGGGCCTGCGGCCCGAAGGAAGCGGCGAGACGCCGCTTCTACTGTCACAGCCGCCGGCCGACCGCCTTGACGAACGTGCGGTGCAGTTCGACCACCTCGTAGCCGCGGTACTCGGCGGGATACAGCGCGGCGGGCAGAAGCGGGTCCTCCTCCATCGCGCTGAGATAGGCCGACATCTCCTCGCGCGCCAGCGTCCGCAGCGTCTCGGGATCCAACTCGTCGGTGAGCACGTGCGTCAGGTTCCGGCTGAACACCGCGCCGTACCACTTCTGGGTCCGCTGCAGACGTTCGAAATTCCACGCGGCGCGTACGATGTCTTTTGGATCGCGCCCGAGCACCGCCGAGCATTCGAACAGGAAGGCGACGGCGTCGATGCCGGCGGCGCGCACCAGTTCCTCATAGTCCGGCCGCACGTCGCGCGGGCTGACGTACACGCTGCGCTGCAGGCAACCCATGCGCATCCGCCGCAGGAACCCGCGCAGCGCGTCGCGATACGGGCGCTGTTTCTCCGAAACGTCATACATCAACACGTGCCAGCGCCCGTTCCACTCCGCGCGCCACATCTGTTCCGCCCGGTGCGCGAGCCGCAGCCCGGCACGCCCGGCATCCGTCAGCTCGATGACGGGCATGCCACTCCTTTCGCGACGGCAGACGATCAACCCCTTCTTCTTCAGCCGGCGCACGGCGGAGTCACAAGCGTTGCGGCTGGGAAACGGCTGTTCCCAAAGCCGGGTACGCTCGCCGCTGCCCGATGCCGTCGCGTAGCCCAGCAGCAGGTCCAGCAGCTCGTCCGCCACCCGCCGCCGGACAACCGGCACGGAAAACTCCGGGTCACGAAAGAACGACTTCAGGTCCATGCTTGGCTCCACTATCCTGCCTCTGCCGAGGCCAGCATCCGACGCATAAGCGGTTGCCTGCCTTGCCGCCACAGCTCCGGCATTCGCTCATGTCGTCAGGTTTTCCGTTCGCAAGTTCAAATCGTACTATTTGGATCATGAACGGTCAAGGCGGAATTGTGCCAAGCCGGCAGGCCTTGGCTTCGAAGCGTCCAATCTGGACAGCCGAGGCAACCCACCCTGCATGCCTGTCCCTGCGTCCTGCCTCTCCCTACGTGCATCGGGATGCCTCACCGGACGATGACAGACGCTTCCCAGCGGCTGTCATCGGTACGGTGCAGGCAGATGTTCGGCTCCCGTTTGTTCTTGGGCCCAACGTCCAACGCTCAAAGTTCAACGTTCAACTTCCAACGGGAGAGATCGCTGCAACATCTGCGCTCGCCGACGTTGAACGTTGAATGTTGAGCGTTGAATGTTGAACGTTGGCTCCCTGCCTCGTCTTTTCCACTTCGTCGTTTTCGTTGCCTGCCGAACTGGACCAATGAGCCGACGCGTTGCACGTCCGGCCCATGCGCCAATTTCTGGCGGCCGAACAACGGCCTTGAGCGGCAAACGACCCGGGCCTTCAGTGCTCGTTTCTGTCTGTTCCGATATTCCGATCGGATGTTCGGATCGTATAATGCCCGGATCGAGCTGTGTGCATCTTGCTGAGCCATGCGACGGCTAAGACCACCGGATTGAGAACCCCATATCCAGTAGAAAGCAACACTATATGTTGACACATACGTCGATTTTGAGCGCCGGCCCGGGGTGTCCGGCAAGAGGGCGTTTGGAGCACGCGTCTGGTTCTCAGTTTCTAAAAACTGAAACGATTCGGCGCACGGGGCACGGGGCAGGGCTGGAGCGCGGTTGCGGTTGAGGCTTGACTTCTACCTTAATTATAGGGTAAAAGAAGACGTTTCGCGTTCGCGAACCGGAGCAATCCGGAATCCGGCTCCGAGTTGGCACGAATCGTGCTGTAACTCAAAATAAATCCTGCATGGGGGTGCAGTCTGCCCGCAGGGCGTTTTTGTGCGGGGGAGGACCGGGGGGTAGCAGGGGCGCAGATTGAGGATCGAGAATTGAGGATCGAGTCCATGCCGTTTGGCACGAGACACTCAGGTGGTAGGACGAACCCTCCCCTGTCGCCGTCGCGGTCCCGCTTCGCGGGCCGGGCCGGCGGCTTTCCCTTCCGACCTTCAGCGCGCACCGTTCTCTCTTTCTCCGCATTCTTCATTTTTCACTTTTCATTTTTCATGGCCGCCCAGCCAGCCGCCTACGGCGGCTGGCTGGGCGGCTACGCCTACCGGCAGAAGGTGACGGTCAGCAGCAGTCTGGCGCAGGGCACGTCGGACCTGACGAACTTCCCACTGCTCGTGTCGCTGACGGATCAGACCTTCCGTCACACGTTTTACGGGGGCAACGTGGCGACGCGGGCCGGTTACGACATCGCATTTTCGGCGGCGGACGGTTCGACGCCGCTGGACTCGGAAGTGGAGAGTTACACGGGTACGGCGTCTAACGGCTGGCTGTGCGGGTGGGTCCGGATTCCGGTGTTGACGAACGGGGCGGCGCATACGGTCTACGTGTACTACGGCAGTCCGGCGGCCGCGAGCGAGCCGGGCAATCCGGCGGGGGTGTGGGACGCGAACTACATGGGCGTCTGGCATCTGGACGAGATCACGGGCGATCACGCCGATTCGACGGCAAACGGCAACACGGGCACGGTGGGCGGCGCGCCGATCCAGGACATCGACGGCCGGATCGGGGTCGCGGACGATTTCGACGCCGCGAACGACTACGTGCAGGCGACGGCGAATGCGACGCTGAACGTCTACGGCAAGTCGCAGATGACCGTGGAGGCCTGGGTCCGGCCGGAAGGCGTGGGCGAGAACAGCTACGGGCGGATCGTGAGCAAAGTCGCGAGTACCGGCGATTCGGATATCGGCTACGATTTCCACGTGCGCGAGATCGCGGCGGCCGGAGTCCTGGTGAAGGTGCACGTGGACCAGGCGACCACGGCGGCGTACCGCAAGTCGGCCGACTACCTTCTGACGAACCTGTGGCATCACGTCGCGTTCACGTACAACGAGGACGGCGACAACGCGATCAAGCTGTATTTCAACGGCGCGCTCACCACGGGCGGTACGGACACGGCGGGGGCGGGCGCGATCACGGACGACGGCGCCTACAACCTGCGGATCGGCAACCAGTCCGACGTTCGCACGTTCGACGGCCAGATCGACGAGGTGCGCATTTCGGACATCGCGCGCACGGCGGACTGGATCGCGACGTGCCACACGAACCAAGCGGCGCCGGGCGATTTCCTGACGTTCGGCGCGGTAGAGCGGCGGGGGACAATGGTGCTGATCAAGTGACGTATCGGAGTCGGAGGCGAGAGAGTCGAAGGTCGGAAGGTCGAAGGTCGGAGAGTCGAAGGTCAAAGGTCGGGAGGCCGAGGCTTGAGGATGGGGAGTCCATTGAGCATCGAGGATCGCAGCGGACGCGGGCACGCGGCTCGCGAGGACGCTCGCCCTCCATCCGGAGCACCAAGGAGACAATGGAGGGCGAGCGCCTTGTCCGACGAAGCAACGAGCGCGGCGAGGCGAAGGCGGGTCCTCGCGAGCCGCCGCCGGCGTGTTGGCCTCGGCATGCTGGCGTTTGTTCTCTGTCTTCCTCCCGTCGCCGACGCGGCCTGGAAGGCCGGCTTCGGTTACAGGAAGAGCCTGACCGTCGACGCGGACGCCTGGGGCGCGGCCGACTTGACGAACTTCCCGGTGCTGGTGAGTGTGACGGATTCAGAATTGGCGACGACCGCCAACGGCGGTCATGTCGCCAATTCTGCCGGGTACGACATTGTGTTCACGGATTCGGACGGCGCGACGCCGCTCGACCACGAGATGGAGCGGTACACGGGTTCGAGCGGCGAGGTGGTCGCATGGGTGCGCGTGCCGGTGCTGACGAACGGTGTGGACCGCGTGTTGTACGTGTACTACGGGAGCAGCGCGGTTGCTGGTTCGCAGGAGCGGGCCGAAGACGTGTGGACGAACGAGTTCCGGGGCGTGTGGCATCTGGCGGAGACGAGCGGGACGGTCTGTTACGATTCGACGTCCTACACGAACAACGGGATCAAGTCGCTCGAGTCGAACCCAGTCGCGACGAATTCGGGGTTGATCGGCGGCGCGCAGTATTTCGACGGCGTCTCGAGCAACCGGGTGACGATCGGGCACCCCGCCTCCGGCGCGCTGGATCCCGGGACGGGTTCCTGGACGTACGGCTGCTGGGTGTACGCCGAGGCGAACAGCGGCGGTTTCGACATGCCGTGGTGGAAGGGCGGCAGCAGCGTGGGCAGCATCGGCTATGACCTGGAGTTCGGGACCGGCGCCTGGAAGGCGAACGTCGCGGACATCGACGAGCTGCAAGGCGGTGTCTTCGCAACCGAGCCGACCGGTGTGTGGTGCCACACGGTAGCGGTGGTGGACCGCGCGGCGAACCTGTTGCGGGTCTACTTCAACGGGGCGGAGTCGAACACGGTCGGCATCGGCACGGTCGGCTCGCTCTCGGGCACGGGCTCGGCCACGATCGGGGCTTCGGGCTCGGGCGGTTACCGGTGGTGGGGCCTGATCGACGAGATGCGCGTCGAGGCTGCGGCGCGGTCGGCGGACTGGATTGCGGCCTGCTACGCGAACCAGTCGGACCCGGCGGCGTTCTGTGCCGTGGGCAACGAGCAGTCTGCGCCGACGTGGCAGGCGGGTTACAACTATCGCCGGCGGTTGACGATCGGGGCAGATCAGGTCAGCGGCGTGACGAACCTGACGGACTTCCCGGTGCTGGTGAAGCTGACGGAACCGGAATTGGCGACGACCGCCAACGGCGGTCTCGTCGCCAATTCTGACGGGTACGACATCGTGTTCACGGGCGAGGACGGCGCGACGCGGCTCGATCACGAGCTGGAGTCGTACGACGCGGCGGCGGGCGCCGTGGTGGCGTGGGTGCGCGTGCCCGTGCTGGCCGCCGAAGACGAGACAACGCTGTACATGTACTGGGGCAACGCGGCGATTTCCGTCTCGCAGGAGCGGGTCGAGGACGTGTGGACGAACAATTTCCTGGTCGTCTGGCATCTGAGCGAGACGCCGACGGTCGACGCCTACGCGTACGACTCGACGGCGAACGGCAACGACGGCACGTTCCAGGCCGGGATGACCGCGGGCGACCAGGTGCCCGGCCCCATCGACGGCGCGCTGGAATACGACAAGGTCTCGGGCGACTACGTGACGGCGGGCACGCTGAACGTCGGCGACGCGTTCACGCTCTCGGCGTGGGCGTACCCCACGTCGTCGCTGGTCAACATGCACGGCGTGATCGCGAGCGCGGCCGGCGCAGGCGATGCGGACGGATTCAAGCTGTACCTCAACAGTTGGGAAACGTCGGACCGGGCGATCGTGCTGAACACGGGCAACGGCACAGCGGGTGAGACGACGTATAGCGGCGCCGACGCGATCGAGCACAACGCGTGGAACTACGTGGCCGCCACGGCGGACAGGGGCAACGGCACGGCCAGCCTCTACAGGAACGGCGCGTTCCAGACGACCGGCAGCATCCGGACCGACTTCGGCAACAACAAGACGTGGGTGGCGGGCGCCGTTTCGGGCGGCGGCTACATGCTGCAGGGCATGCTGGACGAGGTGCGCATCGCGAGCGTGCTGCGCAGCGCCGACTGGATCGCGACGGTGTACGCGAACCAGTCGGATCCGGCCGGATTCCTCGCGCCGGGCGCGCGTGAGACGGTCCCGTGGCGGAGCGGGTGGTCGTACCGCCGCGCGCTGACGATCGACGCGGACAGAGTCGGCGGCGGCGCGGATCTGGCAGACTTCCCGGTCCTGATCGGCCTGACGGACGCGGATCTGAAGGGGGCGAGCGCGGGCGGGCGCGTGTCGAGCGCGTCGGGCTACGACATCATCTTCACAACGGATGACGGGCAGACACAGCTTGATCACGAACTGGAGCTTTACACGGGCAGCACGGGCGAGCTGGTCGCGTGGGTGCGTGTGCCCGTCCTGAGTTGCGAAGAAGACACAACGCTCTACATGTATTACGGCAATCCGACGGTGTCCGCGTCGTTGGAAGACGCGGCGGGGGTGTGGAAGGCGGATTATGAGGCGGTCTGGCACTTTGCGGAGGAATCGGGCGATCGCTACGACAGCACGGCCAACGCCAACACACTGATCGAGACGACGGGCGTGGAGCGCGCGGCGGGCCGGATCGGGTATGCCGGTGACTTCGAGACGACGGGCGCGGACGACATGCTCTACCGCGGCGACGCGGACCTGTCCGCCGGGTTCCCGGGCAAGATGCTCGGCGGTCACACGGGCAGCATGACGCTCTCGCTCTGGATGAACCAGGAGAGCATCGGCTCCAAGACGGTCGTGAGCAAGTGGGGCGTGGGCGGGGCCGGCTCGTTTGCCATGAACTTCAACCCGGCGACGGAAGACAACCACCTGCACTGGTATCTTTCCGACGACGGCACGACGGCGAGCTATACGATGAGCAAGGCGGGCACGGTCACGACGAACGCGGTCTGGTACAAGTTCGACCTGCTGTTCGACGATGCGGCGGACGAGCTGCGCATCTACCTGAACGGCGTGCTGGACGCATGGGGCTCGGACAACCCGAAGACGTTCACCTACGCGATGGCGCTGACGAACACGGTCCTGCAGTTCGGCCGGCACGGGACGGAGGAGTGGCCGTACGACGGGTTGATCGACGAAGCGCGCGTCTCGACCGTCGCGCGCTCCGCCGGCTGGATCGCGACGAGCTATACGAACGAACTGGACCCGGCCGGGTTCGTAACGCTCGGTGCGCGGGAGCGGACGACGGCTTCGTGGAAGACGGGCTGGGGCTTTCGCAAGCCGATCACGATCCTCGGCGACAAGGTGGCGGGCACGGAGGACCTAGTCGACTTCCCGGTGCTGGTGAGCCTGGCGGACAACGATCTGGCCACGCCGTCGAACGGCGGGCATGTGACGAGCACGAACGGGTACGACATCCTGTTCACCGCGGACGACGGCACGACGCAACTCGACCACGAGACGGAGCAGTACACGACGAACGGAACGCTGGTGGCGTGGGTGCGGATCCCGGTACTGGACGGCGACGAGAACACGACGATCTGGCTGTATTTCGGGAACGGCGCGGTGTCGGCATCGCAGGAGCACGCGACGGAGGTCTGGGACGGGGGATTCGTAGCGGTATGGCATCTGAACAACGATCCGTCGGCGGGTGGCCCGTGCATGCTGGACAGCACCCTCTGGGCCAACCACGGCATACCGGCCGGCGGGATGGACGGGAACGACACGGTCGACGCCGCGATCGGCAAGGGGTTGGACTTTGACGGGACCGACGATCTGCTCAATTGCGGGACGAACGCCGGATTCGCGACGCTGACCAACGACCTGACCGCGGAGGCGTGGGTCCTGATCGACACGGACACCTACGGCCGGATCGTCTCGCATCACGCCCCGAGTTCGCTCGGCTGGTTCGTGGCGCGGGAGACACCTGACGCGAAGGCGTATGTCGGGGTCTCTCCGGACGGCACGGCTTTCAACAACAAGTACTCGGCCATCGACGTGTGGCAGACCGTGACGTGGTACCACATCGCGGCGCGCAACGACGGGTCGTACCTGCGTCTGTATCTGAACGGCGCCGAACATGTGGGCGGCGAGTTCCCGTTCGCGTACAGCGCGGGGCTGCACGTATCGACCGGGGTGGTCCAGATCGGGCATGACGAGGCATCGGGCGGCAATGTGCACTTCGACGGGTTGATCGACGAAGTACGCCTGTCACGCGTGGCCCGGTCCGCCGACTGGCTCGCGACGTGCTACACCAACCAGGTCGACCCGGCCGGGTTCATGGCCATCGGCGCGAAGGCGGCGGCCGCGGCAACGTGGAAGGGCGGCTGGGGCTATCGCAAGCCGATCGCGCTGGAGTCCGACCTGGTGAAGGGCACGACGAACCTCGTCGATTTCCCGGTCGTCATCGATCTGGCGGACGACGATCTGGCGACGACGGCCAACGGCGGGCATGTGACGAGCGCGGCCGGCTACGACATCCTGTTCACGGCCGCCGACGGCACGACGGCGCTCGACCACGAGATCGAGTCGTACGCGACGAACGGAACGCTCACGGCGTGGGTGCGGGTGCCGGTACTGGACTGCGACGACGACACGCGGCTGTGGATGTATTTCGGGAACTCGAGCATCACCGGCACGCTCGAGCGGCCGGAGGACGTGTGGACGAATAGTTTCCTGGCGGTCTGGCATTTGAGCGAGACGCCAACGGTCGACCCCTACGCCTACGACTCGACGGCGAACGGGCACGACTGCACGTTTCAGGCCGGGCTGGCGGCGGGCGACCAGGTGACGGGCCAACTGAACGGCGCGGTGGACCCGGACGACGGAACCGACGATTACTGGACGGCCGGCGCGGTGAACGTGGGCGACGCGTTCACGCTCTCGCTCTGGCTCGATCCGGAGCCGCTGCCGGGCGGCTCGCGCGGGCTGATCGCGAACTGCGCGGGCGACGGCACGGCGAACGGGTTCAAGCTGTACATGAACACGTGGGAGACAACGAACCGCTCGATCGTATTCGCGACCGCGAACGGCTCGGTTTCCGCCTCGGCGACCAGCGCCGGCGGCGTCATGGTCCCCAACACGTGGAACCAGGTGGTCGTCACGGCCGACCGCGCGGCTGGATCCGCGGATCTCTACCATAACGGCGCGTTCAAGAACAACGGCGGGATCCGGACGGACTTCGCGAACAACGCGACGCTGACGATGGCCTCGGTCAAGACGGGCGGCTGGCTGCACAATGGCACGTTCGACGAAATGCGCATTTCGAGCGTGCTGCGCAGCGCCGACTGGATCGCGACGGAGTACGCCAGTCAGTCCACGCCGGCCGGCTTCGCGGTGGTCGGCGCGAAGGAGGCGGCGGCCGCTTCGTGGGATTCCGGCTGGGGCTATCGCCGCGCGCTCACGATCGACGGCGACAAGGTGAGCGGGACGGAGAACCTGGTCGACTTCCCGGTGCTGATCAGCCTGGCGGATCCGGCGTTGGCCACGACGGCGAACGGCGGGTACGTCCAGCACGCGAGCGGGTACGACATCATGTTCACGGCCGCGGACGGCACGACCCAGCTCGATCACGAGGTGGAGAAGCACGAGCTGACGACCGGCGAGCTGGTCGCCTGGGTCCGAATCCCGGTGCTGGACTGCGACGGCGACACGCTCATTTACATGTACTGGGGCAACGGTGCGATCTCCTCGCCGCGGGAGAATCCGACGGGCGTGTGGGACGCGAACTACGTGGGCGTCTGGCACATGACCGAGACGAACGCGCAGGATTCGACCCACGTCGCGCGGCACGGCACGGCGCAGGGCGGCCTGACGGACGGGCTCGGCCACATAGACGGCGCGGTGGACTACGACGGAATCGACGGGTCGTGGATCGCGGTGCCGCACTCGAACCGGCCGCCGGACATGACGCTCGAGGCGTGGATCAAGACGCCGCCGGCGGACACGTTCCGCAACATCATGGGCTGGCGCACGACGGGCGGCGAGACGCACTGCTGCGAGTTTCGCGTCTATGACACCGGGCTGATCGACTACGGCGAGACGAGCGGGACCGGCGGGACGTGGACGAATTTCTTCACGGTCTCGACGGTTGAAGACGACACGTGGCACTACGCGTGCGCGACGCGCACGGCGGCGGGCGAGGTATCGCTCTACGTGGACGGCGCGTTCGAGGCTTCGGCCGTGATCGACCGCGCGCCGACGACGACCATCTGGCGGATCGGCGCGCGGCGCGACGAGGATTATTCGTGGCTGGGCACGCTGGACGAAGTCCGCGTCTCGGACACCGCCCGCACGGCCGCGTGGCTCGCGACGAGCTACACGAACCAGCTCGACCCGGCCGGCTTCTGCACGGCGTCGGCGCCGGAGGCGTCCGGCGGGTTCTGGGCGAGCGGCTATCAGCACCGCAAGAAGCTGACGATCGACGCGGACAGGATCGGCGGCAGCACGGACCTGACGGACTTCCCGGTGCTGGTGAGCCTGACGGACCCCGACCTGGCGACTCCTGCGAACGGCGGCTACGTAACGAGCACGAACGGGTACGACATCGTTTTCACGGCTTCGGACGGCGTGACGCCGCTCGATCACGAACTCGAGTTGTATCGGTCGGATCCGTCGAATCCGTCGGATCTCGTCGCCTGGGTCCGGATCCCGGTGCTGGCGTGCGACAGGGACACGGAGTTCTACGTCTACTTCGGGAACAGCTCGATTTCGGACTCCCAGGAAAACGCGACGAACGTGTGGGACGCCGACTACGTCGGGGTCTGGCATCTGAAGGAGGACCCGTCCGCCGGCACGGCCGCGGATTCGAGCCGCTACGCGAACCACGGGACGGCGACGGACTTCGAAAGCGCAGACGCGACCAACGGGATCATCGGCGGCGCGGTCTACGCGAATGCGGACGCGGAAGACATCGACTGCGGCTCCGAGGCGGAGCTGGACAACATCACGAACGTTACGATCGAGGCGTGGATCAACCCGAACAACACATGGCCCGGGCTCGGGCGAATCGCGTACAAGGGTGGGAAGACGCTCTATCACTCGAGCCAGAAGCTGTACTACTACTGTCCGTTCACGGGCTCCACGCCGAGCGGCGGCGAGAAATTCCGTGTCGACTCGCCGCTGCTGAGCGCGTTCGCGTGGCAGCATGTGGCGGTGACCTTCGACGACCGGTCCCCGGACAACATGGCGGCGATGTACATCGACGGGATCGACCGCGCGGCGGTGAATACGGAAACCAGCTCGGGCACCGGCTCTTCGGATGCCGCCTCGACACTGTACCTGCTGAACCACACGCCGACCGGCACGGACGAAGCGCAGGCGGCGGTGGACGAGCTGCGCATCTCGCGCGTCATCCGCTCCGCCGATTGGCTCGCGACCGGCCACACGAACCAGGTCGACCCGGCCGGCTTCGTGAGCGTGGCGGCGCTGGAGACGACGGCGAACCCGTCGTGGAAGACGGGCTACGGCTATCGCAAGAAGATCACGCTGCGCCCGGACGCCGTGTACGGAACGACCAACCTGGTCAACTTCCCGGCGCTGGTCAGCCTGACGGATTCGGCCCTGGCCACGACGGCCAACGGCGGGCATGTCGAGCACGCGAGCGGCTACGACATGCTCCTCACCAGCGCGGACGGCACGACGGTGCTCGACCATGAGGTGGAGCAGTACACCGCGGCGAGCGGCGCGCTCGTGGCCTGGGTGCGCGTGCCGGTGCTGGACTGCGACGACAATACGGTGCTCTACCTGTATTACGGGAACGCCTCGATCTCGAGTTCGCGGGAGAACAAGGCGGGCGTGTGGGACGCGGGCTACAGGGGCGTCTGGCACATGGCCGAGGACCCGTCGGGTGCGGTGCTGGACAGCACGGTGCACACGAACCATGGCGGGCAGCAGGGCGGAATGGCGGCGGAGGACCTGGTGAGCGGACGGATCGGGCCGTGCCTCGAATTCGACGGCGCCGACGATTACCTGGACTGCGGGCAGGGGGCCGGTCTGGCTGATATCACAGACGCGATCACGATGTCGGCTTGGGTCCGGCTCGCCGCGCCATCGAACGCCGCTGTCCTCGCCCGGCACGACAACGGCGACTACGGATGGGTGCTGCGTCGGGGCGACACCGGCGAACTGCGTGCGGGCATCTCGCCGAACGGCTCGACGTGGTACGACCCCGGCGGCGTCGAGGGGGTGATCGGCGTGGGCGAGTGGCATCACATCGCCGTGACGTACGACGGCAACCTCATGCGCGCCTACGCGAACGCCGCGGAAGACACGGGGGCCGAGTTCCCCTATGACAACGCCGTGGACGGCATCCACGTGCCGGCCACCCCGCTGCTGATCGCCTGCGAAGGCTACAACAACAGTTGGTGTTTCCCCGGCTTGATGGACGAGGTGCGTCTCTCGAGCGTGGCGCGCTCGCTCGACTGGCTCGCGACGGCCTACACCAACCAGGCGAACCCGGCCGCGTTCCTGGCGACGGCGGCGGAGGAGACCGCGCCGGCCACGGCGCAGGGCGCGGGCTGGGCGGACGGCTACCGCTACCGCAAGGCGCTGACGATCGACGCCGATGCCGTGTGCGGCACGGAGAACCTGCTCGACTTCCCGGCGCTGGTCAGCCTGACGGACGCCGACCTGGCCACGACGGCGAACGGCGGGTATGTGTGCAACACGAACGGGTACGACATCCTCTTCACGGCCGCCGACGGGACAACGCAACTGGACCACGAGCTGGAGGCGTATCGGTCGGATCCGACGGATCCGTCGGATCTGGCGGCGTGGGTGCGGATCCCCGTGTTGAGTGCCAGCGCGAACACCGTGATCTATCTGTATTATGGAAATCCCAACGTGGTCACATCCCAGGAGCGCGCAACGAACGTGTGGGACAGCGGGTTCATGGCCGTGTGGCATCTGGCGGAAGATCCGGACGGCGCCGCGCCGCAGATCCGGGACTCGACCGCGTACGCGAACCACGGGAACGTGAGCAACCTGGCCGGCGGCCAGGTGGTGACCTCGGCGGACACGCCGATCGGCAAGGGGCTCGGGTTCCCGGGCACGAACGCGTTCGTGGACGTCTCGACCGCGGGCGCGGGGAACAGCCTGGACATCAGCACGAACCGGCTCACGCTCGAGGGCTGGGGCTGGCACGACCCGGCCGGGGTCGGCGACTACCCATGCTTCTTCACGAAGGGCCCGGCCTATAACGACGAGAACTACCAACTCGGCGTCTGGGAGGACGGGGTCGCGGTGGACCGGTTCGACATGAAGATCAACTATGGCGATGCCTCCCCGCCGGTGATGCGGCCGACCGTCTCCAATGCCGTGCCGACGGGCACGTGGTTCTACGCGGCGGCGTGCTACGACGGCACGAACGTGGCCTGTTACCTGAACGGCACGGAGATCACGAACGCGCCCTACGCGGAGAACGTCGCCTCCGACCACGCGGGCGGCACGAACGACCTGTTCTACATCAGCCGGCGGTTCCTCTACACGGAGGGGGCCGGCATCTCGTGGTGGCTGGGCCAGATGGACGAGCTGCGCGTCTCGGACGTCGGCCGCAGCGCGGGCTGGGTGCAGACCTGCTACACGAACGCGGCCGATCCCGCCTCGTTCCTGAGCGCGGCGTCGAAGGAGACGACGACCAACACAACGTGGAAGAGCGGGTATCTCTACCGCAAGAAGCTGACGATCGACGGCGGGGTGGTGAGCGGGACGAACAACCTCGTGAATTTCCCGGCGTTGATCAGCCTGACGGACTCGGACCTGCGCACGGCGGCGAACGGCGGCAAGCTCGCCAACGCGAACGGCTACGACGTGATCTTCACGGACGTGAGCGGCGTGACGCGGTTGGACCACGAGGTCGAGAAGCATACGCTGACCGGCGGCGAGTTCGTCGGCTGGGTTCGGATCCCGGTGCTCGACTGCGACGCGGATACGGTCATCTATATGTATTACGGCAACGCGTCGGTCGACGCGTCGCAGGAGGACGCGGCGGGCGTGTGGGACGACGATTACGATCTCGTCATGCACCTGGCCGAGACGAGCGGAACGAACTACGCCGATTCGACGCGGCACGCGCATCACGGCAGCCAGACGCTGGAGCAGTACCCCACCCCGTCGGCCGGCGTGATGGCGGGCGGCCAGGCGTTCGACGGCGCGACGAACTCGATCTATCTGGGCGACAACCGCGGGTTCGTCACGAACGGCGCGGGGTGCACGTTCAGCACGTGGATGTTCATGGAGACGACCGACGCCGTCTACATGGTGGCCGTGAGCATCACAAACGACCTGCCTACGAGCGCGTCGCGCGCGCAGATCAATACGTCGGACGGGGGAAGATTGCGCGCGGAAGGGCGCGCGCCGGACGCGCAGGCCAGCTTGCAGAACGAGCTCACCGTCGATCCGGCGCCGACGGGCGCGTGGGTACACGTGGCGGGTGTGACGGATGTGGCGGGTGACGACATCATCCTGTACGTGAACGGCACGGCGCGCGCCACCACGGGCGCGCCGGCGTTCGACGGGGAACTGACCCAGGCCGAGCCGGCGCGCTGCGCCGCGGTCGGCGCCGAGGACACCGGCGCCGCCGGCTTCTTCCAAGGGCTGCTCGACGAAGTCCGCATCTCGCGCACGGCCCGTTCCGCCCACTGGATCGCGACCTGCCACACGAACCAGGCGGCGCCGGCCGACTTCTTCTCGGCGGCGAGCGAGGAATCCGCGCCGGCCGCCGCGCCGGCGGGCTGGGCGAGCGGCTACCGCTACCGGCGGCTGCTGGCGATCGAGCCGGACCACGTGCTGGGCACGGCGGACCTCACCAACTTCCCGGCGCTGATCGGCCTGACGGACGGGGACCTGGCCGGCGCGGCAAACGGCGGGTACGTGACGAGCGCGAATGGGTACGACATCATCTTCACGAGCGCGGACGGGACGACACAACTGGATCACGAGTTGGAGACGTACACCGCGGCATCGGGCGAACTGGTCGCCTGGGTCCGCATCCCCGTCCTCGCCTGCGAAGACAACACCGTGCTCTACATGTACTACGGCAACCCGGACGTGACGACCTCGCAGGAGAACGTGACGAACGTGTGGGACGCGAACTACCTGGGCGTCTGGCACCTGAACGAGACGACCGGCGCGATCTGCTACGACTCGACGGCGAACGCGCACGACGCGACCAAGCACTCGGCCACGGAGCCGGCGCCGGCCGCCGGCCAGGTCGACGGCGCGCAGGACTACGACGGCGTGAACGCGGACCTGACGCTGGGCGACATCCTGAACAGCCTGGACGCGCCGGTCACGATCGAGGGCTGGCTGTCGAAGGACGACACCGACGCGACCTTCCTGCTCGCCACGGACAACGTGTCGACCGACACATTGGGAATCGCGCTCCTGGTCGATACCGACAACACAATCTCACTCCTCTTCGGCGACGGCGGCGGCATGGCCGAGAACGACAAGCGCTACGTCAAGAGCGCCGACCTGATCGTGACCGGCGAATGGACGTATATTGCCGGGGCCGCGCGCACGCTCACGGACATGGCCGTGTTCATCAACGGGCTGGACGCGGGCGGCGCGCCCGCCGGCAGCGGGAACAACACGGTGCACGAGAGCGAGCCCGCGGCGATCGGGAAGTGGGGCGGATACGAGTACGACGGGATCATGGACGAGGTGCGGCTCTCGGACATCGCGCGCTCCGCCGGCTGGCTCGCGACCTGCCACACGAACCAGGCGGACCCCGCCGGGTTCCTGGCCGGCGGCGGCAAGCAGACGACGACGAACACGTCGTGGCGGAGCGGCTATCTCTACCGCAAGAGACTGACGATCGACGCGAATGCCGTTTCGGGCACGGCCAACCTGGCCGACTACCCGGCGCTGGTCAGCCTGACGGACGCGGACCTGCGCACCGTGTCGAACGGCGGCAAGGTCGAGAGCGCGAGCGGGTACGACATCCTCTTCACGGACGTGGACGGCACGACCAGGCTGGACCACGAGGTGGAATCGTACACGGCCTCGTCCGGCGCGATCGTGCACTGGGTCCGGATCCCCGTGCTCGACTGCGACGCGGACACGGTCCTCTACATGTACTACGGCAATTCGGCGGTCGGCGGCTCGCAGGAGAATGCGGCGGGCGTGTGGGCGGCCGGCTATCTGGGCGTGTGGCACATGGCGCAGAGCCCGGCGGAGAGCGCGCCACAGGTGCTTGACAGCACGACCAACGACCATCGCGGCACATGCCAGGGCGACATGGACGGGGCCGACCTGGTTGCCGCGCGGATCGGCCGCGGGCTCGAGTTCGATGGCGGGGACGACTGGGTCGACGTCGGCGCGGTGGTGAGCAACCGCACGACGTTCACGATCTCGACCTGGTTCAAGACGACGAGCACGCAGAAGCAGCGGTTCTGGAGCGAGGGCTATTCGGATGCGGGCAGCGAGCACATGCTCTCCATGATGGTGAACGAGCGAATAAACCTGGGCACCTTCACGACGGGCGACGTGAGTTTCGCGGTCTACGACGGTATCACCTGGTACGAGCCCTGGTACGGGCCGGGCAACAACGGCCCCGCGTACCACGACGGCGAGTGGCATCAGGCAGTCGGCGTTCGCGCGGGCGGCGATTACACGGAGTTGTACGTCGACGGCATCTCGCGCGGCGCGCGCGCCTCGGTCGGCACGGCGCTCACGTTGGACTGGGGCCAGATCGGCTGCCTGCGCTGGAAGGGCGGCGCCGCGGCCCATTTCACCTACGGCCAACTCGACGAGATGCGGCTCGCCGACGTGGCGCGCTCCGCCGGCTGGATCGCGACCGCGCACACGAACATGGCCGCGCCGGGCGATTTCCTGTCGGCCGCGTCGGAGGAGGCGCAGCCGCCGGCCGAAACCAGCGACGCGGCGTGGGCCGCCGGCGGCTGGCTGTACCGCAAGCAGGTGACGATCAGCGCGGACACGGTGAGCGGGACGAGCGACCTGACGAACTTCCCGGCGCTCGTGAGCCTGACGGACCCGGACCTGGCCACGACGGCGCACGGCGGGTATGTGCGCAACACGAACGGGTACGACATCATGTTCACGGCCGAGGACGGCACGACGCAACTGGATCACGAGGTGGAGTTGTATCGGTCGGATCAGCCCGATCAGTCCGATGTGTCCGTTGTGGCCTGGGTGCGGGTGCCGGTGCTGAGCGGCGAGGAGGACACCGTTCTGTGGATGTACTACGGCAACGCGTCGATCGACGCCTCGCAGGAGAATGCGACAAACGTGTGGGACGAGGACTACGTCATGGTGCTGCATCTGCGCGAGACGGCGGGGGACACCAATTACGACGCGACGACCTACGGCAATGACGGCTACCTGTCGCTCGGCACACCGAGCGCCAACGGCCTGATCGCAGGCGCGGCCGAATTTGCCGACGCGGGCGAGATCATGGTCTCGGACGACAGTTCGCTGGAGAACATGACAGGGCTCACCGTCTCGTTCTGGAGCAAGCCGGACTCACCGCTGGCTTCGACGTACAACATGGTGCGCAAGGACGGTTGGGACCAGAGCTTCTACATGCACACCTGGGATCAGACGGAGATGTATTGGGGCATCGGCGTGGGCGACCGTGTGCATGTGACCGCGTGCTTTTACGCCGATGCCTGGCAACACACCGCGCTGCGGTTCGTTGGCGGGAGCGAATGGCGGGTGTACTACAACGGCGTCAGCGCGGGCAGCGGGGCGGCGGTGACGCCGGCGATCTCGAACAGCGTGTCGAACTTGCATCTGGCGCAGGACTTCGACGGGCTGCTCGACGAAGTCCGCATTTCCAAAATCGCCCGCTCCGCCGACTGGATCGCGACGGAGTACACCAACCAGCTCGCCCCGTCCGCATTCCTCACAACCGGCACGAAGGAGACAAGCGCGGACGCGTCGTGGCAGGCGGGCGGCTGGGGCTATCGCAAGAAGATCACGATCTCGGCCGACAGCGTGCCGGGCACGAACAACCTGGTCGATTTCCCGGCGCTGGTGAGCGTGACGGACTCGGCGCTGCGCGGCACGGCATCCGGCGGGCGGCTGCAGAACGAGAACGGCTACGACCTCATCTTCACCTCCGCCGACGGCACGACGCGGCTCGATCACGAGATCGAGCGTTACGTCACGGGCACGGGCGAGTTCATCGGCTGGGTGCGGGTCCCGACGCTCGACTGCGACGCGGATACGGTCCTCTATATGTACTACGCCAACGCGTCGGTCAACACGCCGCGGGAGAATCCGGCGGGCGTGTGGGATGCAGACTACGTCGGCGTCTGGCACATGGGCGACACGAATGCGGCCGGCGAGCTGGCCGACTCGACCGCGGGCGCGCATCCCGCCACGGACGTGACCTCCGCGCAGGTCACGGGCCGGATCGCCGGCGCGCACGATTTCACGTGTGCGGGCTACGAGCATGCCTTTGTCACGAACACGGCGTTCGCGACGCTGGCGAACGAAGTCACGATCTCGTTGTGGCAGAACGGCGAGGCCGCGCTTCAGCCGAGCGGCGGCTTCATCTTCTACAGCGACAACGGGTCGGACCGCATCCTGAGCTGCCACCTGCCGTTTTCCGGCGACGCGAATGTGTACTTCGACGCGAACTGGCTGCTGGCCGGCAACGAGGACCGCATCCAGAAGGCGGCCGCGCCCGCGGAGTACGAGGGGCAATGGAACCACTGGGTGTTCACGAAGGACGCGGCGGCGGGCACGATGCGCATGTATCTCAACGGCGCCGAATGGCACAGCGAGCTGTCCGGCCGCACGCGCACGCTGGCGGGGATCACCTTCTTCCGGATCGCCGGCAGCTACGACGGCAGCATCGACGAGTTCCGGGTCAGCGACGTCGAGCGCGCCCCCGCCTGGATCGCCGCATCCTACACGAACCAAGCGGCGCCGTCGGACTTCTTCGGCATGGCGGCGGAGGAGTCGGCCCCGAGCGCGCCGGGCGGGAGCTGGGCGAGCGGCTACCGCTACCGCAAGGCGCTGGTGATCGAGGGCGACAAGGTATCGGGCGGCTCGGACCTGACCGACTTCCCGGCCCTGATCGGCCTGACCGACCCGGACCTGGCGGGCACGGCCTACGGCGGGTTCGTGACGAGCACGAACGGCTACGACATCATCTTCACCGCCGAGGACGGCACGACCCAACTTGACCACGAACTGGAGTTCTATCGGTCCGATCCGACCGATCAGACGGATCCGCCGGATTTGGTCGCCTGGGTCCGCATCCCCACCCTCTCGGCGACGGACGACACGCTGATCTACCTCTACTACGGGAACGCCTCGGTCACCGAATCGCAGGAAGACGCGGCGGGGGTGTGGGACACGAACTACCTGGCCGTCTGGCACATGCGGGAGGTCCCGACGGGCGCGGCGGGCGAGATTGCGGACAGCACGGCGAACGACGTGGACAGCCGCACGTTCAACATGGCGAGCGGCGACCGCATCTCGGCCGCGATCGGGTACGGGCTCGATTTCGACGGGGTGAACCAGTACATCGAGACGCCGGCCGGCGCGCCGACGAGCCTGTGGAACCGGCTCGACTCGGCGCTGACCGTCGAGGCCTGGGCGCGGCAGAACGGCACGCAGGCCGGCTGGCGGCCGATGGTCATTCGCCGTCGCGGCACGACGGACAACGAAGAGTGGTGGCTGGTTAAGCACGACAACGCGCCGCGGTTCGGGATCCAGGACGCGAACAACGTGAGCAATACCGAGACGCTGATCGTGAGCGAATGGACGCACGTGGTGGGCGCGGCGGACAACACGGCCATCCGGCTGTACGTCGACGGGACGGAAGTGACGAACGCGCCGTGCACGGTCACCCTGATCCCGGACACGAACATCGTGACGATCGCCGCGGGCCAGAACCCGGACGCGGGCGAATACAACAACATCGCGCTGGACGAAATCCGCGTCTCGGACATCGCGCGGTCCGCCGGCTGGATCGCGACCGGCTACGCGAACCAGTCGGACCAGGCCGGTTTCGTCAGCGCCTACGCGCGCGAGACGAGCGCCGAGGTCGCGTGGGCGGCCGGCTACCGCTACCGCAAGAAGCTGACGATCGACGCGGACCGGGTCATCGGCACGAACAACCTGGCGAACTACCCGGCGCTGGTCAGCCTGACGGACGACGACCTGGCGCACACGACGGCGGGCGGCTACGTGACGAGCACGAACGGGTACGACATCGTCTTCACCGCCGACGACGGCACGACCCAGCTCGACCACGAGCTGGAGCAGTACACGGGCGCGACGGGCGCGTTCGTCGGCTGGGTCCGGATCCCGGCGCTGGATTGCGACGTGGACACGGCCATCTACATGTATTACGGCAACGCGGCCGTCACGGAATCGCAGGAGAACGCGGAGGACGTGTGGGTCGACTACGCCGGCGTCTGGCACCTGAGCCAGAGCCCGGACGATCCCGAACCGGCGATGACGGACAGCACGGTCAACACGAACGACGGGACCTGCCACAGCGGGATGAGCGCCTCGGACCGGATTGCCGGCCCGGTGGACGGCTGCCTCGATTTCGAGGGGCTGATCACGAACGGCAAGCAGGTGGACCTCGGCAGCGACGCCACCCTGAACAACATCAGCAACATCACCGTGGAGGCGTGGGTCTACGCCGATCAGTTGACCAACGTGTGGAACTACGTCTATTTCAAGGGTCCAAACAGGATGGCGTTTCTGATCAACGACGGGCGGATGCTCTGGGTCCAGTACTTCAGCACGGGCTACCGCAAGGACTATCACACGGGGCTGCCGCTGTCGCTCGACACGTGGTATCACGTGGCCATCACCTATGACGACACGTCGGCGGCCAACGTGTCCAAGATGTATCGCGACGGCATTCCGAACACGAATGTGGGCGGCCCCGAGGGCAGTCCGAGCGGCACACGCACCTCGGACGCAGGCGCCACCGCCCGCCTGTCGGCCGGCGGCTATTTCGACGGCCGGCTGGATGAAGTCCGGGTCTCGACGGTGATCCGCTCCGGCGACTGGATCGCCACCTGCCACACCAACCAGGCCGCGCCGGGCGAGTTCCTGACGGCCGCCGTGCGCGAGACGAGCACGAACGTGTCGTGGAAGACGGGCTACTGGCGCCGCAAGCGGATCACGATCGACGCGGACACCGTCTCGGGCACGAACAACCTGGCGAACTTCCCGGCCTTGATCAGCCTGACGGACCCGGACTTGGCCACCACGAACAACGGCGGGCACGTGTTCAGCGCGGACGGATACGACATCCTGTTCACGGCCGACGACGGCGCAACGAAACTCGATCACGAGGTGGAGAAGTGGACGGCGGCGACGGGCGAGTTCGTCGGCTGGGTCCGCATCCCGGCGCTGGACCCGGACGCGGACACGGTGCTGTACCTGTATTACGGCAACCCGTACGTGTCCGGCTCGCAGGAGAACGCGGCGGGGGTGTGGGACAGCTATTACATGGGCGTGTGGCATCTGGCCGAGGATTCGGGCACGACGCACGCGGACTCCTCGGGCAACGGGAACGTGGGCAACGTATCGAACGCGGTGAACCTGGCCGCCACGGGCATCATCGACGGCGCGGACGAGTTCGACAACGAGACGAACGAATGGGTCGACTGCGGCAGCGACGCGAGCCTGACGGTCATGAACACGAACTTCACGCTCGAGTTCTGGGTCAAGGCGGACGAGGACTGGAACGCGATCGGCGACAACTGGGAGGACCGGCGCACGCCGCTGGCGAAGGGCGAGGCGGCCGATCAGGAGTACGCGATCTTCTTCCACGGCGACGACGACCAGGTCAGCATGGAGATCTGGGACACGGGCCTGGGCGACTGGCGCATGGTGGACACGAAGAACACGGAATGGGACGCGGACCGGTGGTACTACATGGCGGTGACGTGGGATCAATCGACCGCCAGCTGGTACATCGACGGCGCGAACGACACGAACGCGAGCATGGCCTACACCTTCCGCACCACGGCCGCGCCCGTGGCGATCGGCACGCACGAGGACGGCAAGACGAACTGGGTGGTGGACGGATACATTGACGAGGTGCGCGTGTCGAAGACCGCGCGCTCCGCCGCCTGGCTGGCGACCGGCTACACGAACATGGCCGCGCCCACGTCGTTCCTCAGCGCGGCGAGCGAGGAATCGAATATCCCCTCGGCCGCCGGCTGGGGCGTTTCCGGCTATCTGTACCGCAAGCTGATCGTGCTCGACAGCGGCATCGTTTCCGGTTCGAGCGACCTGACGAACTTCCCGGTCCTGATCAGCCTGACGGATCCCGACCTGGCCGGGCGGGCGCACGGCGGGTTCGTGGAGAACGCGAGCGGGTACGACATCGTCTTCACCGCCGACGACGGCGCCACGCAACTGGACCACGAGATCGAGCTGTATCGGTCCGATCGGACGGATCAGCCCGATCCGTCCGATCTGGCCTACGTCGCCTGGGTCCGCGTCCCGGTCCTGAGCCACGAGAACAACACGCTGCTGTACCTGTATTTCGGCAACGCGGCCGTCACCGAATCGCAGGAGCGCGTGACGGACGTGTGGACGAACGGGTTCCTCGGCGTCTGGCACCTGGCCGAGAACCCCACGAACCCGGCGCCGCAGATGCTGGACTCGTCGGCGAGCGCGAACCACGGCACGTGCGGCGGCACGATGGACGCGGCCGACCAGCTCGCGGCGCAGGTCGACGGCGGGCTCGAGCTGGACGGCGCCGACGACAACGTCGACCTGGCCGGCCAGAACCTGGGCGACACGTTCACGATCGGCGCGTGGGTCTACATCGATCCGAGCGAGACGAGTTCCCAGACGATCGTGGCGAACGGCGCCGGCGGCTCCACCTCCGACGGGTTCAAGCTGTTCGTGAACCAATGGGACACGGCGAACGGCGCGGTCTGGTTCGAGAACGGGAACGGGAGCGCCGGCAACGAAGCGACGACGCCCGCCGGCGCCGTGCCGGCCGGCGGTCTGTATCACGTCGCGCTCGCGGCCGACCGGTCGGCGGGCACGGCGCAGATCTACGTCAACGGCGTCGCCTCCGCCACGGACACGGGAACCCGCGACGACTACGCCGTGAACGCGGCCGACCTGGACATCGGCCAGGCCACGAACGGTACGCTGCCGCTCGGCGGCCGGCTGGACGAAGTGCGCATCGCGAACACGCTGCGCTCCGCCGGCTGGCTCGCGACCTGCTACACGAACCAGGCCGACCCCGCGGCTTTCGTCAGCGTGCAGCCGCGCGAAACCACGACCAATGTTTCGTGGTCGACCGGCTGGTGGCGCCGCAAGAAGATCACGATCGAGGCGGATGCCGTGAGCGGCACGAACAACCTGGCGAACTTCCCCGCGCTGGTCAGCCTGACGGACTCCGACCTGGCCACGACGGCGAACGGCGGCAAGCTCGAGAACGCGAACGGGTACGACCTGATCTTCACCGACGCCGACGGCACGACCCGGCTCGACCACGAGGTCGAGAAACACGCGCTCGCGACCGGCGAGTTCGTCGGCTGGGTCCGGATCCCGGCATTGGACTGCGACGCGGACACCGTGATCTATATGTACTACGGCAACCCGGCAATCGCCGCGTCGCAGGAGGACGCGGCGAACGTGTGGGACACGAACTATCTGGCGGTGTGGCACATGGCGGAGAGCCCGGCCGACAGCGAGCCCCAGGTGCTGGACAGCACGGCCAACGACTATGACGGCACGTGCCAGGGCGACATGGACGGGGCCGACCTGGTTGCCGCGCGGGTCGGCAGCGGGCTCGAGTTCGACGGCTCGGACGATACCGTCGCCTTGGCCGCCATCATCGGCGACCGAGCCGCCTTCACGGCCGAGGCATGGTTCCACTCGACCAACGAGGCCACGCGCCGCGTCTGGAGCGAAGGCAATTCGGCCGACAACAACCGGTACATCGACTTCAGCCTCAACGAGGACGTCGTTGGAGACATCGAATTCCAAGTCCTCGGCTCGGCGGCGGGCGGCTGGCCGGACGCGAACATGACCACGCTGACCGGCGATTGGCACTATGTCGCCGGCGTACAGCGCACGAAGAGCGACCGCGACATTCTGGTGGACGGCGCCTGGCGCGAGACCGACACGACCGCCGTCGGCACGATGTCGCACGACAAGGGCCGGATCGGCTGCATGGGCCAGACGAGCGACAGCGGCTTCTTTGACGGCACGATCGACGAACTGCGCATCTCGGACATCGCCCGTTCCGCCGACTGGCTCGCGACCTGCTATACCAACATGGCCGCCCCGTCGGACTTCCACGGCACGGCCGCGGAGGAATCGAACATCCCGGTCCTCGAGTGGAAGACCGGCTGGAAGTTCCGGCAGAAGCTGACGATCGACCACGACCGCGTGAGCGGCTCGACGCCCTTGACCGACTTCCCGATCCTGATCAGCCTGACGCAGGACGAGCTGCGGTGGCGTTCGTACGGCGGGCGCGTGGAGAATGTGAACGGGTACGACATCGTCTTCACGGATGCCGAGGGCACAACCCAACTCGACCACGAAATGGAGCTGTACACCGCCGGCGCGGGCGAGGTGGTCGCCTGGGTCCGCATCCCGCTCCTGTACCCCCACATCGACACGGACATCTACATGTATTACGGCAACGCGTCGATCGATGCATCGATGGAGAACGCGACGAATGTGTGGGACGCGGACTACGTGGGCGTGTGGCACCTGAAGGAAAACCCGGCCGGCCCGGCGCCGCAGTTTGCCGATTCGACCGCCTGCGCCAACGACGGCACGGCGCAGAACCACGAGGCGGCGGATGCCGTCGCGGGCCTGATCGACGGCGCCATCGCCAACGACGAGACCAACGAGCTGGTGGACTGCGGCGCGGGCGCCAGCCTGGCGAACCTGACGAACCTGACGCTCGAGGCCTGGGTCAACCCCGCAAGTTTCGCGCCGTCCACCTCGCGCGCGATCAGCCGCGGCAACGCCCGGATCCTGTACACCGACGGCACGAGCGGCAAGCTTTCGTTCTGGCAGGCGTTCAGCACGCAGCAGGGCAAGTGGCGGATCGAGAGCCCCACGCTGGCGACGGGCGTGTGGCAATACATCGCCGCGACCTACGACAGCACGTCGACCGACAACGACGCCGCGCTCTACATCGACGGCGTCGCGCACGCGGCGGACGAGATCTATGCTCCGGACGGCGACGCGACGCTGGCGGACGCGACGAGCCTGTATATCGGCGACGATACCGACGCGCTGCTCGGCGTCATCGACGAGGTGCGCGTCTCGAAGACGCTCCGCTCCGCCGACTGGCTGGCCACCGTCTACACCAACCAGGCCGACCCGGGCGGGTTCAGCGCGAGCGGCGGTGAGGAAAGCGTGGTGAGCGGCTGGCCGGCCGGCTACGCCTATCGCCGCGCGATCGTGATCCGGGCGGACCAGGTGGCGGGCAGTACGGACCTGGAAGACTTCCCGGCCCTGATCAGCCTGGCGGACGCCGACCTGAAGAGCAAGGCGAACGGCGGGCACGTGCGGCATGCGAGCGGCTACGACATCGTGTTCACCGGCTCGAACGGGCTGACCCGGCTCGACCACGAGATCGAGACCTACGCCGCGGGCGCCGGCGAGTTGACCGCCTGGGTGCGGGTGCCGGTGCTGGCCTACGATCGCGACACGCTGCTCTACATGTACTACGGCAACCCGGCGGTCGCGAGCTCGCAGGAGAACGCGGCGGCCGTGTGGGACGCCGGCTTCATCGGTGTCTGGCACATGACCGAGACGGCCGCGCAGGACTCCACGACGAACGCGCAGCACTGCACCGCGGGCTCGGGCGCGAGCGTGACCGCG
>JAFGHX010000341.1 GCA_016929905.1 Kiritimatiellia bacterium | reverse complement strand
CGCGGTCACGCTCGCGCCCGAGCCCGCGGTGCAGTGCTGCGCGTTCGTCGTGGAGTCCTGCGCGGCCGTCTCGGTCATGTGCCAGACGCCGATGAAGCCGGCGTCCCACACGCCCGCCGCGTTCTCCTGCGAAGTCGCAACCGTGGGGTTGCCGTAATACATATAGATCGTCGTGTCGTTGTCGTAGTCCAGCGTCGGGATCCGGACCCAGCCGACGAATTCGCCGGTGCTCGCCGTGTAGGTCTCCAGCTCGTGGTCGAGCCGGATCAGCCCGTTGGTCTGCGTGAACACGATGTCGTACCCGCTCGCGTTGCGCACGTGCCCGCCGTTCGCCAGCGTCTTGAGGTCCGCGTCCGTCAGGCTGATCAGGGCGGGGAAGTCGGTCAGGTCCTGGCTCCCGCTCACCTGGCCGGCGCGGATCACGAGCGCCTTGCGGTAGGCGTAGCCGTCGAGCCAGCCGCTGAGCGTCGTCTCCTCGCCGCCGGTCGCGTAGAACCCGCCGGGATCGGCCTGGTTCGTGTGGCAGGTCGCCAGCCAGCCGGCGGAGCGGGCGACCCGGGCGATGCGCACCTCGTCCAGAATGCCGTCGTAATGGAACTGGCTCGTGTCGAACGTGCCGAGATACGCCGCGTGCGAGCTGGCCGCGTCGTGCCCGGCGCCGATCGCGCCGCCCTCCTGCGCGCCGTCCAGATACCGCAGCCACTCGGCCCCGTCGCAGGTGAGCCCCACATGCCGCCATTCGCCCGCGCTGACCGTGCTTGTCCAGTCCGAGGTGCTGTTCGGCGGGTCGATGAAGACCTGGATGCGGTCCGTGTCGCCCAGCGCAAGCGTGACTACCGAGCTGTCCGCCGCGTCGCGCAGCGACACCATCCGGTCGCCCAGTCCGAACGCCGAGATGCTTTCGGGCTTGAACCATGCGCTGATCGTGACGGGCGAGTTGTTGCTGGGCAGGAACGTCACGCTCGAGGGCAGCTCCACGTAGTCCGGATCCGTGTCCTCGAAGTCCAGTCCGTTCGCGATCTGGCCCGTGGCGAGCGTGGTCCCGTTGTTCACCCCGTCGTTCCCGTTGGCCGAGGAGTCCGACGTGTCCGGGCTGCCGGCGCTGGCCGCCAGATGCCACACGCCGAGGAATTCATTGGTCCACACGTCCTCGACCCGTTCCAGCGAGGCCGACACGCCGCTGTTGCCGTAATACAGGTAGATCGTCGTGTCGTCGTCGTGGTCCAGGACCGGGATGCGGACCCAGGCGACGAACGTGCCCGCCGAGGCGTCCGAGCTGTACGACTCGATCTCGTGGTCGAGCTGGTTCGTGCCGTACAGGTCCGTGAAGATGATGTCGTAGCCGTTCGCGTTCTCGACCCGGCCGCCGTCGCTCGTGTGGCGCAGAACCGCCTGCTCCAGGCTGATCAGGACCGGGAAGTCGACCAGATCCTCCGACCCGCCCACCTTGTCCGCGTCGATCACGATCGCCTGGCGCCAGCCCCAGCCGCTCTTCCAGCCGGCGCCGGCGATGTTCTCTTCCTCCGCCGCCGCGCTGAGGAAGTCCGCCGGCGCGAACTGGTTCGTGTAGCACGTCGCGATCCAATCGGCGGAGCGGATGACGTCCGAGACCTGGCACTCGTCCAGCAGCCCCTTCCAGTGGTCGGTCGGTGCGCCCGCCTTGCCGATCCAGAAATCGTTGGCCGCATCGGACGTGCGGGTGGTGGACGGCGCCGTGTCGAGCGTCGTTGCGATGACCGCGCCGTCGAGGTAGAAGACGGGCGCGTTCCCGCTCGAGGTGTGGTCGTAGCTCATCGTGATGTACTGCCACGTGCCCGTCATCATCACGTTGGCCGAGTTCCACGCGCCGTTCTGCGTGTTGTACACCTGCACGAACCGCAGATACCTGTCGGCGCCGAGCCACCGGATCCACAGGTTCTTGCCCGTCTTCTGGAAGATCCGGTTCTCGCCGCTGGCCGTCTCGTCCAGGTTGCACCAGACCGACACGGTCAGGTTCGAGATGTCGTCCAGCGGCGTGTCGGAGCCGGCGTTGATCGTGTCGTTCGTCGTGAAATGGATCGACCCGTCGATCCATCCCTCGACCTGGTCGGACGCATCGAGTTCGCCCGAGCAGACCCCGTCGTTGGTGTAGGCCGTGCTGTCGAGCAGGGCCGGCTGCGGGTCAGACGGGTCCTCCTTCATGTGCCAGACGCCCACGTAGTTCGCGCTCCACACGTTCGTCGCGTGCTCCTGCGAGGTCGTCACCTGCGGGTTGCCGTAATACAGGTAAATGACCGTGTCGCCGTCGCAGTCCAGCACGGGGATTCGGACCCAGCCGATGAACTCGCCGCTGGCCGCGGTGTAACGCTCCTGCTCGTGATCGAGCTGGGTCGCGCCGTCGTCGGCGGTGAAGAGGATGTCGTAGCCGTTGTCGTTGCGCACACGCCCGCCGTTGCCGGTCGTCTTCAGCGCCGCGTCCGTCAGGCTGACCAGCGCCGGGAAGTCAACCAGGTTCGTCGCGCCCGAGACCGCGTCGCCGTCGATCGTCAGCTTCTTGCGGTACCAGTAGCCGGTTGCCCACGAGACGTTCGTCGTCGTCTCCTTGGCCGAGGTGCTGAAGAAGCCGGCCGGGTCGACCTGGTTCGTGTGGCTGGTGGCGAGCCAGCCGGCGGAGCGGGCGATGTCGGAGATGCGGATTTCGTCCAGCGCGACGTTGCCGTATTCGCCGGCGTCCGGGTTCTGGCCGGCGGCGATCGTGACGATGTTCGTGTCCGGGACGAGCGTGACCGTGCACGGCGCGTTCGTCACTTCCGCCCCGTCCACGTAGAGCCGGATGGCGGTGTTGTCCGCCGCGCCGGCCAGATGCGTCCATTCGTTCAAAACCAGCGCCTCGGTATTGCTCACGTTGTTCGCGGCCTGGATCCCGAACCGCGGCCGGTCGTCCCACTTCACCAGCCACCACTCTTCGTCGTTCGTCGTGCCCCGGCGGCGGATGACCAGCGGCCGCCAGTCGGCCTGCGCCCCGTTCCGCCGCGCCCAGGCCTCGACGGTCAGCGCCGAGTCGCACCGGTTCCATAGGCCGGTCGGCGCGCCGGCCGGCGTCTCGATGTACTGGCTCACCCCGTCGAAGTTCAGGCCGAATCCCGCCGTGGCCGCGATCCGGTCGCCGCTCGACATGTTGAACGTGCGGCTGTCCACGTCGTTCGCCGTGCTGTCCGCGATCTCGCCCGGCGCGTCCGTCGGCGCCTGCTGTAAGTGCCACACGGCCAGGTAGTTCGTGTCCCACACGCCCGCCGCGTTCTCCTGCGAACTGCTGATGGCCGGGTTGCCGTAATACAGGTAGAGCGTCGTGTCTTCGTCGTGGTGCAGCAGCGGGACGCGCACCCAGGCGATGAAACTCGGATCGGTCAGATCCGACGGATCGGACGGATCCGACCGATACGTCTCGATCTCGTGGTCGAGCTGGGTCGTGCCGTCGTCCGCGGTGAAGATCGCGTCGTACCCGTTCGTGTTCGTCAGGTAGCCGCCGTTCGCCGTCGTCGCCATGTCGCTGTCGGTCAGGCTCACCAGCACCGGGAAGTTGGTCAGGTCGCCCGTGCCGCTGACCTTGTCCGCCGGGATCGTCAGCGACCGCCGGTAACGCCAGCCGCCCGTCTTCCACGGCACGACGCTCTCCGGGTTCGCCTCCTCCGCGCCCGCGCCGAGGAACGCCGCCGGCGCGCGCATGTTCGTGT
Organism: Kiritimatiellia bacterium; assembly: GCA_016929905.1. Taxonomy (GTDB): domain Bacteria; phylum Verrucomicrobiota; class Kiritimatiellia; order JAFGHX01; family JAFGHX01; genus JAFGHX01. The sequence goes on along the minus strand of JAFGHX010000341.1, from coordinate 10,412 downwards.
GGCAGGTCGCCAGCCAGCCGGCGGAGCGGATGATGTCGGAGACGCGCACCTCGTCGAGCTGCCCCACGACCGGCCAGCGGCCCATCCACTTGCTGTTCGCCCCGATCTCGAAGTCGAACCCGGTGTCCAGGTCCACCGCGCCCGCCGGGGCGAGCCCGTCGTTCACGTTCATGCTCACGCCGTCGATGTACATCGCCGGGTCGTTAGCCGTGGCGGTGTCGGCATAGGAGTAGGCGACGTGGTTCCACGCGCCCGTTCGGATCGTGTCGCTGTCCGTCGTCCACGAACCCAGGTTCGAGTCCCACCGCGACATCACGTACAGGTGCCCCTGCCCGGCGTCGTTTTCCAGGTTGAAGTAGTCGAACTTGTAGTAGATCGAGTGGTGGTTCGTGATCTTGTCCGGGAAGATCCAGGCCGAAACCGTGATGTTGGTGATGTCGTCGAGCACGTCCGCGCTGCCGCAGTTGAGCGCCTCGTTCGTGCTGTCGCCGAACTTCAGCGACCCACCGATCAGGCCCGCCATCTGGTCGTCCGCGGTCATGTCGGCATGGATCGCGCCGTGGTTGGTCCAGACTGTGCTGTCCGCCGCGTACGAGTCCGTGCCCGGCGTCTCTTTCAGGTGCCACACGCCCACGTAATTGGAGTCCCACACCTGCGCCGCGTTCGCCTGCGAGCCGGAGACCAGCGCGTTGCCGTAGTACATATAGATGACCGTGTCCGCGTCGCAGTCCAACACGGGGATCCGGACCCAGGCGGCCAGCGTGCCGCTCGAATCCGTGTACAGTTCCACCTCGTGATCGAGCTTGGTCGTGCCGTCGTCGGCGGTGAAGATGATGTCGTAGCCGCCGGAATGGGCGACGTGCCCGCCGTTGGCCGTCGTAGCCAGGTCGGCGTCGGTGAAGCTGACCAGCGCGGGGTAGTCGGCCAGGTTGTTCGTGCCGCTGACGAGATTGCCGTCGATCGTCAGCTTCTTGCGGTAGCCGTAGCCGGTCTTCCACGTCGTGTTCGTCGTCGTCGCCTTCACGCCCGTCGTCAGGAAACCGGCCGGGTCGAGCTGGTTGGTGTGGCTGGTGGCGAGCCAGCCGGCGGAGCGCGCGGCGGCCGAGACGCGCACCTCGTCGATCCGGCCCTCGTACGTGCCGCCCGTGCCGCTGCTCTTCTGCCCGATGCAGATATCCGCCGTGTTGACGTACTGCACCGCCGGCACGCCGTCAATTTCCGTCCGCACCCACGCTCCGTCGACGTACATGTGGATCGCCGGCACGGCCGGGTCGTACACGCCCGCCACGTGCGTCCAGACGCCGACGTTCGGCGCGGTGTCCGCGCTGATCACCGCGATGCACGTATCCGCCGCCGCCGCGGCCAAGAACAGGAACGAGTTCGTGCCCACATAAATATCGCGCTCCTGGATCAGTTCCCAACTCTCTTCGGCATCGGTGCGACGCGAGATGATCCGGCCCGTATCGCTGCTGGCGTCGATCTCGACCCACGCCTCGAGCGTCAGCGCGTTGCTGATCCGCAGGCCGGCCGTGTCCTCGATCGTGATCACGTTCGTGCCGTAGAATTCCTGCGCGCCGCCGATCGTGCCCGCGACCGGCGCCGGCGTGTTCGTCTCGCACCAGCCGTGGTTCGCGTTCGCCGTCGAATCGTACCAGTTCGTGCCCGCCTCTTCCTTCAGATGCCAGACGCCCTTGAAGTCCGTTTCCCATACCCCGGGCGCGTCTTCCTGGGAGGTGGAAATGGCGCTGTTCCCGTAGTACAGCCAGATCAAGGTGTCCTGGTCGTGGCGCAGCGTCGGGATCCGCACCCAGGCCACCAGATCCGACGGATCCGTCGGATCCGACCGATACAACTCCAGCTCGTGGTCGAGTTGGGTAGTGCCGTCATCCGCCGTGAAAATGATGTCGTACCCGTTCGTGTTCCGCACGTAGCCGCCGTTCGCCGTGCCGGCCAGGTCCGGGTCCGTCAGGCTCACGAGCGCCGGGAAGTCGGTCAGGTCCGAGGCGCCGCTCACCTTCCCCGAATCGATCACGATCGATTTGCGGTAGAGATACCCGCTCGCCCACGACTGGCCGAGCGCGGGGCCGGTCTCCTCGGAGCCGGCGCTGAGGAAGTTCGCCGGCGCGGCCTGGTTGGTGTAGACGGTGGCGAGCCAGGCGGCCGTGCACGTGTTGGTCAGCACCCACACCTCGTCCAGTTGGCCCGGGAACGCCTGCGCGCCAAGCTGGCATGACCCCAGCCGCAGGCTGCTCGAGGAGTAACCCAGGGCGCCGGACTGCGTGTTGGTGGTCGCGTCCCATTCTCCGTTCAGGTAGATGCTCATCAGCGCGCCGTCATACGTGGCGGCCATGTGCGTCCAGTTCGTGGTCGTTGTTACCGTCGAGTTCAGCGTCTTCCATGTCCCCGCTGACCCGCGGCCCGTACCGAAACACCAGCGGTTCGTCCAGTGGTAGATAATGTACGAATTCCACGGGTCGTCCGTCTCGTGATACCGCTTCGTGACGACACCTTCGGTGTTGTCGACCGGCAGCTCGGCCGCCAGCTTGATCCACGCCATGACCGTCAGATTGCTCGCCGGCCGCAGGCTGGCCGCATCCGCGACGTTCACGTATTCGTTCGCGCCGTCCAGCTCGATGGCCCCGTCGATGAACCCGGCCTTCTGATCGCCCGCTTCCATGTTCTGGAACGAACCGTCATTGCCGTTTGCCGTCGAATCGGCGACGGTGTCGTTCGGCGTCTCGCTCAGATGCCAGACCCCGCCGAAATCCCGGCTCCACACGCCCGCCGCGTTTGCCTGCGACGCCGTCACGTCGCGGTTGCCGTAGTACATATAGATGACCGTGTCCGCGTCGCCGTCCAGCGCTGGGATCCGGACCCACGCGACCAGCTCGCCGCTCGTCAGCGTGTGCTGCTCGATCTCGTGGTCCAGCCGGGTCGAGCCGTCGTCGGCCGTGAAGAGCAGGTCGTACCCGCTCGCGCTCGCCAGCTTGCCGCCGTTCGAAACGGTGGCCAGGTCCGCGTCCGTCAGGCTGACCAGCGCCGGGAAGTCGGCCAGGTTGTCCGTGCCGACCACCGTATCCGCGTCGATCGTCAGCTTCTTGCGGTAGGCCCAGCCGGTCTTCCACAGCACGTTCGTCGACGTCTCCTTCGCCGCCACACCCAGGAATCCCGCCGGATCGAGCTGGTTGGTGTGGCAGGTCGCGAGCCAGGCGGGGGCGCGCGCCACATCCGAGATGCGCAGCTCGTCCAGATCGCCTTCGTAATAGCGCTCCGTGCCGATCCGCCGGCCGATCGCCACCGAATCGTCGTTCGAGCTTTGGATCGAATCGGTGTAGTTCGTCGTGAACACGACCGCCTCGTTGACGATCACGCGAATCTCGCTGCCGTCGTACGCGCCCGCGGTGTACACCCATGCGTCGCACGGGAACACGCCTTCGATCCTGAGCAGCGCCTGCGTGGAATAGCCCTCGATCGCGTTGATCCGGAACCCGGCGTTGTCATAGGCGCCCGCATTGTCCTCCACCCCCAGGTGGTACTTCGCCTGGTAGTTGTAGCACGACTTCGTGATCAGCGCCTCGTCGTCGTCCACGCCGCCGGCCGGCACGCGCGCCCACGCCTCCAGCGTGATCTGGTTGCCCGTCAGGTCCAGGCTGTTCACCTCGTTGGAGGTCGGCGCATCGAGCCACACGTTCGTGCCCGGGAAATCCAGCCCGTTTCCGACGATCGAGCCGATCGCGGTCACGTTGCTCGTGCCCAGCATCGAGGCGTGGTTCGTGTTCGCCGTCGAATCCAGGAACTGCGGCGCCGCCCCGGCCGGGTCCTCTCCGAAGTGCCACACCGCGATGTAGTGGCTGTCCCACACGTTCGTCGCGTGCTCCTGCGATTCGGTGACGGCTGGGTTGCCGTAGTAGAGCCAGATCAGCGTGTCGTTGTCGTGGGCCAGCACGGGGATGCGGACCCACGCCGCCAGATCCGACGGATCCGTCGGATCCGACCGATACAACTCCAGCTCATGATCCAGTTGCGTGCTCCCGTCGGCCGCCGTGAAGAGGATGTCATACCCGTTCGTGCTGGTCACAAAGCCGCCGTAGGCCGTCGTGGCCAGGTCCGCGTCCGTCACGCTCACGAGCGCTGGGAAGTTCGTCAGGTCCGCCGTCCCCGAGACCCGCTCCCCGCTCAGCGCGATCAGCTTGCGGTAGCGGTAGCCGCTCGCCCAGCCGCTGCCGGCCGGCGCGGCGGGGTTCGACTCCTCGGCCGCCGCGCTGAGGAAGTTGGTGGGCGCGACCATGTTCGTGTAGCCGGTCGCGAGCCAGGCGACGGACCGATCAAGGCGGGAGATGCGGATCTCGTCTACCCATCCGTCATGGTCGTAGTCGAGGTCCGGGTGGATCCCGATGCAAAGATTTGTGGGTGTATCCGTGTTGTTGGCCAGCGTTGCGAATTCGTCGGCCACCGCCCCGTTCACCAGCCAGCCGCCCTCTCCGTCGTCGGCGTGGAAGGCCACATAGTTCCATTGTTGCGTTTCGAAAGGGCTGGCGGTGTTCAGCCGCTTCTTGTCCGCGCCGTCGTCCGCGGCGAACGTCATGTCGTAGGTGGGGACGTTGCCGACCTTGAGGTACCATTCGCCCTTCTCCAGCACGCGTGCCTCCTCGGAGCCCCCGCCCGTGCGTGGATAGACCCACGCCTCCACCGTGTAGGTATCGCCCGTCAGGTCCAGTCCCGTGGCGTCGGGTACCCGGACATAGTCGTTGTCCGCCGTGTCCGCGGTGAACTCGGCGCAGGCCCCGATCTTCGCGTTGGCCCCGATCTCCCACGAGTTGTCGTTCGTATTGATGTAGAACCCGTCATGCGCGTTCGCCGTCGAGTCGTAGGTGTTGGTGCCCGCACCCTCACTCAAATGCCACACGCCCACGTAGCCCGCGTCCCACACGCCCGCCGCGTTCTCCTGCGAGTCGTCGACCGCCGGGTTGCCGTAGTACATGTAGATGCCGGTGTCCGCCGCGTAGCTCAGCACCGGGATCCGGACCCAGGCGACCAGCTCGCCGCTCGTCAGCGTGTGCTTCTCGATCTCGTGGTCCAGCTTCGTCGTGCCGTCCGCGTCGGTGAAGATCAGGTCGTAGCCGCTCGCGCTCTCGAGCTTGCCGCCGTTCGCGAGCGTGGCCAGATCCGCATCGGTGAGACTGACCAGCGCCGGGAAGTTCGCGAGGTTGTTCGTGCCGCTGACCGTGTCGCCGTCGATCGCCAGCTTCTTGCGGTAGGCCCAGCCGGTCTTCCACGCCGCGTTGGTGGTCGTCTCGCGCGCGCCGGCCAGCGCCAGCCAGCCGGCCGGGTCGAGTTGGTTCGTGTGGCAGGTGGCCAGCCAGCCGGCGGAGCGCGCGGTTTTCGAGACGCGCACCTCGTCCAGCTTGCCGTCGAACGCCTCGGTCCAACTGTCGGTGCTGTTGTCCATCGCGCCGATGTCGACCGACGCCTCCTCGTCCGGCACCGTCAGCGTCACATTCGTGCCGGCAACCCACGCCACGCCGTTGGAGTACAGGACGATCGGCCCGCCGCTCGCCCACGTGCCGGCTGCGTACAACCATTCCCCCACCGGCACGTCCGAGGGCGAGTTGGTCATCGATTCATCGACCATCAGTTGCAGGCCGTTGCCCTCCGCGCCGCGCCTGTTCAGGATCCACAAGTCATCCCCGCCCGTGCCCTTCTGCCGGCCGACCAGGACGCGGGCGTTGCTCTGGACCTGGTCCCAGCAGCACCAGGCCTCCAGCGTGAGCGCCTCCTTGATCGCATTGAGCGCGTTCGTGTTCGCCGCGGACTGGATGTACCCTTCGTTGTCCACCCCGTTGAAGTCGCAGCCGTCGCCCACGACCCCCGCGGTATAGAGCGTCACGCCGGAACCCGCGGTGCCGTGGTTCGCGTTCGCCGTCGAATCCTGCGCATTCGTCTCGCTCAGGTGCCAGACCCCGACGTAGTCCGCGTCCCACACGCCCGCCGCGTTCTCCTGCGAGTCGGAAACCGACGAACTGCCGAAGTACATGTAGATCAGCGTGTCGTGTTCACGGCTCAGGACGGGGACCCGCACCCACATCACCAGCTCGCCGCTCGATCCCGTGTACGCCTCCATTTCGTGATCGAGTTGGGTGCTCCCGTCTTGAGCCGTGAAAATGATGTCGTACCCGCTCGCGTGGCGCACGTACCCGCCGTTCGCCGTCGTGGCCAGATCCGCGTCCGTCAGGCTGATCAAGGCGGGGAAGTTCGTCAGGTCCGAGGGGCCCAGCACCTTGCTCGCGTCGATCACCAGCGCCTTGCGGTGCGTGTAGCCGCTCGCCCAGCTCCCGCCCGGCGGGGCCGGGTCCGACTCCTCGGAGGCGGCGCTGAGGAAATCGGCCGGGGCCACCTGGTTGGTGTAGCCGGTCGCGAGCCAGTCGGCGGAACGGATGGTCTTCGAAATACGCACCTCGTCGATAACGCCGTACGCCATCTCGTCAATGCCTTCCCATGCCCAGTCGCCGATCGCCAGGGTCGCGGGGAGTTCCACGTTCGTCGAGTCGTAGTCGATGGCCAGGGGAATCGTGGCTTGGTCCGCGCCGTTGACGTAGATGCGGTACTGGTCGTTGGTCGAGAGCGAATCGTCCCAGGTCGCCGTGAGATGGACCCAATCGTTCGATTGCCAATAGAGCGCGTCCGCGAGCATGCTCTTCGCCCAGGCGCTGTCCACCCGAATCGGAATTTCAAGCCTGTTCGTGCCGTCGACGTTCTGGTTGTAGAGCAGCGCCCACGCCTGGTCGGCGCCCGAGTTCCACCAGCCGATCAGGCCGAGATTGACGCCAAGCGGGTCGGCCCCGCAGTCGTAGAACGGGCGGTACCAGAGGCTCACCGCGCCATGCGCTTTGTCGAACCCGGCCGACAGCGGCGTTTCCACCGCATCGCCGCTGGCATCGAAGCGGATCGCATTGGCCATTCGGCCGGCTAGCCCGTCCTCCGCGGTCATGGCGGCGGTGGCCGTGCCGTGATTCGTGTAGGTGGTCGAGTCCCGGATCGCACCGGCCGTCCCGGGCCCCGGATCTTCTTTCATGTGCCAGACGCCGACATAGTCCGCGTCCCACACACCCGCCGCGTTCTCCCGCGAACCGGCGACCGCCGCGTTCCCGTAATACATGTAGAGCACCGTGTCCGCGTCGCCGTCCAGCAGCGGGATGCGCACCCACGCGACCAGCTCGCCGCTCGAAAGCGTGTGCCGCTCGAGCTCGTGGTCCAGCCGAGTCGAGCCGTCGTCGGCCGTGAAGAGCAGGTCGTACCCGCTCGCGTTCTCGAGCTTCCCGCCGTTCGCCGTCGTGCGCAGGTCCGTGTCCGTGAAACTGACCAGCGCCGGGAAGTTTGCGAGGTTGTTCGTGCCACTCACGGTGTCCCCGTCGATCGTCAGCTTCTTGCGGTACTGATAGCCGGTCTTCCAGGCGATGTTGGTCGTCGTCTCCTTCGCCGCCACGCCCAGGAACCCGGCCGGGTCGACCTGGTTGGTGTATTGCGTCGCCATCCAGTCCGGGGAGCGCGCGACGGCCGAGATGCGCACCTCGTCGATCGTGCCGTAGAAGCCGCGGGCCGTGCGTTCCTCGACGCCGCCGATTTCCGCCCAGTCGTAGTTCGTCGCGCAGATAGCGGCGCCGAACGTCGTGCTCATCTTGTCCTCTGCGCCGTTGGCGTAGAGGACGCACGTATCGCTCGCGTCTTCGAAGGTCGCCGCGATATGGATCCATTGGCCGGTCTCGATCACGCCGCTGTCGCCATAGAGCAGATCGTTCGAGCCTGCGCCGTTGCTGATCCGGAAATGGACGTTCGTGTAGGCGGCCTCGAGGGAATAGGCGGAGCCATTGATGCCGTCGCGCTTCTGCACGACACGCGCGTCGTCGTTGGTCGCGATCATCCAGATCCACGCTTCGCAGGTGACGTCCGTCACGAGCAGGCTCGCGTCGTGCGCGATGTGCAGGTTGTCGTCGTAACCGAAGTCCTCGTTAAAGGCGTCGGCCCCGTCGATCAAGCCGGTCGCGTTCGTCTCCACGCCGCCCACCGGCCAGGCGTGGTTGGCATGGGCCGTGGAGTCGCAGTTCGTCTCGCCTGCCTCGCCGAGATGCCAGACGCCGACATAGCCGTTCGCCCACACACCGGCCGCGTTCTCCTGCGACTCGGTGACCGACGCGTTGCCGTAGTAGAGCCAGATCAGCGTGTCGGCCGTCGCCGAAAGCGTCGGGATCCGGACCCAGGCGACCAGATCGGACGGATCCGTCTGATCCGACCGATACAACTCCAGCTCGTGGTCGAGTTGGGTCGTGCCGTCGTCCGCCGTGAAGACGATATCGTAGCCGTTCGTGCTCGTCACGTAGCCGCCGTTCGCCGTCGTGGCCAGGTCCGGGTCCGTCAGGCTCACGAGCGCCGGGAAGTCGGTCAGGTCCGCCGTGCCGCCGACCTTCGCGCCGTTGATCAGCAGCGCCTTGCGGTAACGGTAGCCGCTCGCCCACCCGCCGCCCGGCGGGTCCGGGTCCGATTCCTCGGAGCCAAACGCCATGAAGTCGCCCGGCGCGGCCTGGTTGGTGTGGCACGTGGCGATCCAGTCGGCGGAGCGGATGACCTTCGAGTATCTGAACTCGTCCATCCGGCCGTCCATGGAGCCGTCGGTCGTCCCCGGCAGGGAAAGCTGAAGGTCGTTGCTGCCGTCCGTGTTGGCCGTTCCGCTCGGCGTATCCACTTCCGTAACAGCCTTGGCCTCGCCGTTGACGTACATCAGCGCATCGTTGGAATCCGAGGTGTTGTCGAACGTCACGACCACATGGTTCCATTGCCCCGTGGTCAGACACGCGTCCGTCGTTCGCCACCGGCCGCCGGCTCCGGAGAAGCCTTGCCAGAGATCGAATTTCTGGCTGGGAACCAGATAGACCAGCCACGGCGACTTGCACACGATCCGGTTGTAGGCGGAGCCCGTCACGTCCGGATTCAGCCACACGCTGACGGTCCAGTTGGTGTGGTTGTCCAGCGTCGTATCGGAGCCGAACGTGATGTAGTCGTCGTCGCCGTCCAGGTCCAGCCCGCCGTCCACGGCAGCGTCAACCTGCCGGTCGCTGTCGGTGGCCAGATTGTCCATGCCGGTCCCGTTGTTCGTGTTCGAGGTGGAGTCCTCGTACTCGGGCGCCGCGGCGCCGGGGTCCTCCTTCAGATGCCAGACCCCGACGTAGTGCTCGTCCCACACCCCCGCCGCGTTCGCCCGCGGGTCGTCCACCGCCGGGTTGCCGTAGTACAGGTACAGGATTGTATCCTCGTCGCCGTCCAGCACGGGCACCCTTACCCAGCCGACGAACGCGCCGGTCGCTGCCGTGTACTGCTCCACCTCGTGGTCGAGCCGCGTCGTGCCGTCGGAGGCGGTGAAGAGGATGTCGTACCCGCTCGCGTGGCGGACCTTGCCGCCGTTCGCCGTCGTGGCCAGGTCCGCATCCGTCACGCTGACCAGCGCCGGGAAGTTCAGCAGGTTGCCCGCCCCGCTCACGGCGTCGGCGTCGATCGTGATCTTCTTGCGGTAGGCGTAGCCCGGTGCCCAGCCGGTGGTGAGATTGTTCTCGTTCGTGCCCACGCTCACGAACCCGGCCGGGTCGAGCTGGTTCGTGTGGCAGGTCGCCAGCCAGTCGGCGGACCGGGCGACGTTGCTGATTCGGAATTCGTCCATGACCCCGAGATAGAAGTTGACGCCGAGCAGCACGTTGTAGGAGGCAATCGGAATGACCGGCACGGTGGTCGTGTTGCTGGCCAGCAGCGCGCCGTCGCGGTACAGCCGCCACTCGTTGTTCCCTTCGAACCAGCAGGTGAAATGCTGCCACGTCGCCGCACTCAACGCGCCGGCGAACGAAACGCGACCCGTCGTGTCGTTGGCCGTCGCGCCCCACCACACTTTGCCGGCCGCATCCATGTGCGAGTGCCAGCTCTTGTCCCAGCCGCCCTTCGACACGAGGGTATCGAAGCTGCGCAACTGGTACGGATAGAGCCACATCTCCATCGTCAGCCCGGCCATGCCCTCGAGCGTCGCGTTGTTCGTGATCGTGGCCAGGCCCGACGGCGAATTCGTGCCGCTGAACGCGTCGCCGCCCGCGATCCGGCCCGCGACGTCCAGCGTCACGCCCGCCTGCGCCGTGGCGTCGTTGCTGTACGCGGTCGAATCGTCGAGCACGGCCCCGCTCGTCTCTTCCATGTGCAGCACGGCCACGAAGTTCGTGTCCCAGACGCCCTCCGCGGCCTCCTGCGATTCCGTCACCGTGCTGTTCCCGAAATAGAGGTACAGCACCGTGTCCGCGTCGCCGTCCAGCACCGGCACGCGGACCCAGGCGATCAACTCGCCGCTCGTCAGCACGTGCCTCTCGATCTCGTGGTCGAGCGTG
>JAFGHX010000340.1 GCA_016929905.1 Kiritimatiellia bacterium | reverse complement strand
GGCTGGAGAAGGTCCCAAGGGTTTGGCTGTTCGCCAATTAAAGCGGTACGCGAGCTGGGTTCAAAACGTCGTGAGACAGTTTGGTCCTTATCCACTGTGGGCGCAGGAGATTTGAGGAGAGCATTCCCTAGTACGAGAGGACCGGGAATGACGTACCGCTGGTGTGCCAGTTGTCCCGCCAGGGGCACCGCTGGGTAGCTATGTACGGAACGGATAAGCGCTGAAAGCATCTAAGCGTCAAGCCAACTCCAAGATGAGATCTCCCCCTGATCCCCTTGTGCCGATCCTTCGGGAAAGGTGCTGGGGTGATGGATTCTAAAGGCCGGTCGCAGACTACGACCTTGATAGGCTGGGTGTGTAAGTCCCGTGAGGGATTGAGCTGACCAGTACTAATCAGCCGTGCGGCTTGATCATCTTTTTGCTCTGCCCGCGTCGCTTCGGTGAGCGTGTCCCTTCTCTATGCAACCCTTTTCGGGGAAGGATCCCCTTCCCCGCCACTTTTGCCCGGTGACCATGGCGAGGATGAAACACGCGTTCCCATTCCGAACACGGTCGTGAAAAGCCTCAGCGGCGATGGTACTATGGTGTAGGCCATGGGAGAGTAGCACGTTGCCGGGCATTTTTTTTGTCCAGGCGCCGTCCAGGCGCCGGGACAAAAAAAATTGACATCCCCCCCTGCTTCCACAACACTACTGCCGGTTTCAACCAACATCAGCCGCAAGGAGAAGAATCGTGCGCAAGTGTCCTGTCCTCTTCGTCTCTTTCGCTGCCGTTCTCGCCGTCTGCTTCAACGGCTGCGTGACAGTGCCCCTGCGCACCGTCACGATCGACGGCCAGACCTGCGCAGCCAACAGCGGCCCGGCCACGGCCACACGCCAGCTCCAGAAGAACTTCACCGTAGCCGCGCAGGCCAGGATATCGGTGAAGAACCTGATCGGTCCCGTCATCATGACCTCATGGGATGTCAACACCGTGGACGTCGCGGTGGAGACGGTCGCCCACGGCAAGGACGCCGCCGAAGCCAAGGCGCTGCTTGAGAAGACCGACGTCGAGTTCGACGCCAAGGAGCGCGAGCTGACGGTTCGCGTCGTCCAGAAGGGAAAACCCGTGCGCCGCGGCGGCGTCCGGCTGCTTCCGGAGGTCCGGCTCACGGTGCGCGCCCCTCGAGGCATTCTGCCCCAGGTCGAAACCGCGCTGGGCGACATCCGCATATCCGGCGAACTCGGCGCCGCGACGGCTTCCGCGCTGGCCGGTGACATCACGATTGCCGACGTGCGGGGAAGCATTTCCGCGACGGCGCAAGCCGGCAAGATCACGCTGCACCGAGTGGAGGCGGCCAACATTGTGGCGACCGCCAACCGGGGCGACATCGAATTCGACGACGTATCCGCGCGGATCATGTCGCGGATCGGCGCCGGCAACCTGTCCGCCACCGGTGTGGCGGGAAAGCTGCGTGCGGAGGTCCGCATGGGCGACATCCGGGTGAAGGATCCCCGCGGGCCTGTCGAGGCCGCCACGACCACGGGCACCGTGCACATCTGGCTCGAGCGCGAGGACCTGCCGGGCGACCTGGTCGCGACGGTCAAGACCGGAAACATCGAACTGAGCGGCCCCGAAGGATTGCGTGCCGACCTGCGCGCCGCCGTGACCCAGGGCGCGGTCAAGAACGAGTTCCACGTCGAAGCGCGCGGGTCGCTGTCCGCCTCCCGGGTCTGGGGCGACGTGAACCTGGGCGGCAAGGTTCTGAAACTGGAAGTCGAGAGCGGGACGATCGAACTCAAGGCGCGCAAGACCGAGAAGAAGAAGGAAGAGCCCGCCGAGCAGACGTTTTCCCAACAGCTCTTTCCCTAGGACTTGCGAGTGCGGCAAGCGCGCGTACGTGCCGACAGGTTGCCCGGCGGGAGTCATGACAAAAGTGCTCGGAGTCGATACGTCGTTGCGCTCTTCGGGCCTGGCGGTTGTCGAGGCGCGCGGCAGCCGGTTGTCAGCCGTCGAATTCGGGGCGGTGCGGGTACCGCGCGATGAACCGCGCTCCTCTTGCCTGAAGCGTCTGCGGGCAGCCGTCGTGGACGCGATCACGCGCCTGAGCCCGGATGCCGCCGCTCTGGAGGGCATCTTCTACTGCAAGAACGTCAAGACGGCCGTCACCCTGGGCGAATGCCGCGGTGTGGTCATTTCGGTTTGCGCCGAGGCGGGCATCCCCGTCTATGAGTACCCGCCCAAACGCATCAAGCAGGCCGTCGTGGGGTTCGGCTCGGCCGGCAAGGAGCAGGTTCGCAAGATGGTGATGTCCATCCTCGGGCTGACGGCCCCGCCGCAAGAGGACGCCAGCGACGCGCTGGCGATCGCGATCTGCCACCTGCACCAGCTGACCAGCTACACCGCCCTGGCGCCAAAGGAGATATGAGCGGTATCCGGTATCCGGTATCCGGCATCCGGAAAGTATAGTCATCCGTAGTGCCAGATGAAGAAGATCCAAAAAGCTGTCATCCTCGCGGCCGGGCTGGGCACGCGCATGCGACCGCTCAGCTTCGACAAACCCAAGCCGATGATGCCGGTGTGGGGCAAGCCGCTGCTGGGCCATGCGCTGGACCTGCTGCAGAGCTGGGGCGTGCGGCAGGTTCTGGTCAATACGCATCGTGAGCCGGGCCCCATCCTTGCCTATCTGCGGCAGCGGCCGCAGGACGGCCTGCAGGTGCAGATCTCACACGAACCGGCGCTGCTCGGCACGGGCGGCATGCTCGCGCGCGCGGCGTGGTTTCTGGACGATTCGCCCTTCTGGCTGATCAACGCCGACGTCGCCGCGGAACTGGATCCGCGTCCGCTGTTGAAGACGTTTCGGCGGCTGGACGCGCTGGCCGTTCTGTGGCTGCACGGTGCGCTCGGCCCGCGCACCGTAGAGATGCAGGACGGCTTCATCACGGATTTCCGAAGCCCCCGCGCAGGGGCGCCGGGCACGTACACCTTTTGCGGCTATCATCTGCTGTCGCCGCAAATTCTGGAGTACCTGCCGAAGACACCCGTTGGCTCCATCATCCGGGCCTACGAAGCCGCGCTGGGGGCCGGGCGCCGGATTGCGGGCGTCTGCGTCGGGCGCAGTTATTGGTCCGACGCCGGCACGCGAGAACGGTATGTGGCGGTGCACGAAGAGACGATGGCTCTGCACCGCGCGGGAAAGCCCGGCGGGCGCCTCTTCGATCCGACGTACCTGCAGATGATGGAGGCCCTGTTCGAATCGGGCGTCCGGATCGACGGCTTCGTCGCGCCCGGCCCCGGCGCCCGTATCGCGCCGGGCGCCCGCATCCGCAACGCCGTCGTCTGGGATGACGCCGTCGTGGAAGCGGCCGCGCGGCTCGACACCGCGGTGATCGGCACGCGCACGCGCGTGCGCGGGCGCGTCAGCCGCGTCGCCGTGCGGGCAGACCGCCTGCCGGACCCGCAACTCGCCTTCGTCCTGCGCCGGATGAAGTGGCCCGTCGAACACACGACCGTGGTCCCCTTCGAACCGCGCGGCTCGTCCCGGAGTTTCACCCGGCTGCAGAAGGACGACGTGAGCGTGATCCTGATCCGGTACGAGTCCGACCGCGCGGAAAACGCGCTCTATGCCGAGCACGCCCGGTTCCTGCGCCGTATCGGGATCCAGACGCCCGGAATCCTGCACCATTTCCCGCACCGGCGAATGACGGTCGTCGAGGATCTCGGCGACGCTCTGCTGCGCGAAGTGATCGCGCAGAGCGACGCTCGAAGCGCCGGCCACCTCTACGCGCAGATCCTCGAGGCCGTGCTGACGCTCCACGGGCCGGGCAGCCACCAGGCGCAACGCCGGAAGATGAAACTGGCGCCGCCCTTCTCGGCCAGGCTGTACCGCTGGGAACGGCGCTATTTCGCCGAACATTTCCTGACAGGACACCTGCGGCTGCCCGACGGCGAGGTGCGCGGCATCCTGCGCGACCTGAAAGAGGTCGCCGCCTCGCTGCTGCAGGCGCCCCCGACGCTGATCCACCGCGACCTGCAATCGAGCAACATCCTGCTGCACAACGGAAGCCCGGCTTTCGTAGACTTCCAGGGCATGCGGTTCGGGGCCGCCGTTTACGACCTGGCTTCCCTGCTCTGCGATCCGTACGTCTCACTGCCTCTCCCCCTGCAGATCCGGCTGCTGAATCGCTACGCCGAACGGACCGCCGATCCGGCGGCCGTCCGTGCCTTGTTCTGGCCTGCGGCCGTGGAGCGGCTGGCGCAGGCGCTCGGCGCGTTCGCGCGGCTCGGCGCGCTGCCTGGCACGGAACGATTCCTCAACTTCATCCCCCCGGCCGTGGCCATGATGAAACGCGCGCTTGAACAGATCGACGGGGGCCTCTTGAATCTGAGGCGGATCCTGTCGTTCCTGTAAGGGGCGGGACATGGAAGAGTGGAAGAGTGGAAGAATGGAAGAATGGAGGAGTGGAACGCTGAAAGGGCAGGGAGTGCGAGATTTCCAACCTTCCACCCGTCCACCCGTCCAACCTTCCAATCTTCCAGCCTAGCGCACCGGCCCGATGTACACCGTCGCCATGACCAAGCTGTCCAGGAAGCTGCTCTGTTCCTTGGTGGTGCCGCCATGGAAGTAGGGGCCGAGCCACCAACGGCGCCACGTGACGTCTGAGGTTTTCTCGTCCCTGAGCATGACGCCGGTGATCTCATACTGAAGCTCGCCGTCGATCCACGCACGGAGTTCTCCGTCCGCCTTGCCCGGGGTGTTCATCTTCCCCATGTATTCCACGCGGTCTTCGTCCGAAATCAACAGTCGCTCCCCCCAGCCCGCCATGTCGTACCAGCCGCGGCGTTTCAAATCATCGTCCTCAAAATCCTCGGCAAAGACCACGCGAGGATCCTGCGAGATGCCCACATCCCCGACGTAGCGGGATGCAAGGCCGGCGGCGCCATCCCCTGCCACCAGCGTGATGGGCGACGTCCCCACGCCCAAGAGCAGTGTCATGCCCAGAATCCATCTTGCGGCCTTCGTCATGGGAGTCCTCCTACCTCGAGCTCAGCGACTACAGGTACGATGATGACCGGCGCATTCCGTTGTGCTTTCTCCGCCGCCAGGCAACGTCCCGATCACATTCTTCATGAACGGGTTGGTCGTCCATTCCCTGAAACGGGAATCCGTCCGCCATTTCGCGTAATGATCCTCGACCTCGTCCGCGAGCGAACGGTCAACGAGCGTGCGATTGGCCTCATGTATCGTGATGGTCCCCCCGACCGGACCCGCGGTGGCAAAGAGTACCTCGTACCCCTTGCCGTCCGCAGACAGCGCCACGCCGACCTGCGCGCCTTTTCGGATGGCGCGAACAGGCGGCATGTCTGCCAGGGTCTGATCGGCCGCATGCAGCACAACAAGAAAAAAGGTCTCCTGCGGGGCGCCCTTCGGCGACACCTCAATACGCCAGCCCTCCACGCCAAGAGTGTTGTCGCGGTTGTCGGGACTGGCCCGCCCCTTGTGTTTCACGTAGGTCGCCTCCGCCGGGCCGTAGTTGACGCCGTTCACCTCGAACTCATGCCACTTGCCGCCGATGGTTCGAACAACGCGCGATTCGGGTTGCGGCAGGAGGATCCTGGCGAACAGCCTGCCGGACATGCCTTTCCATTGGTCGTCGATCACAAATGTGTCGCCGCCCGTATGCAGGTACCGCCCGCCGGGTTCGGGATTCGGCAGGCGAGTCTCGCCGTCGGCAGCGATGACAGCCTGCTTCTCGGCCGGAAGGGACGTGTCCGGGCGCCTTTCCCCGCGCCAGAGGGGCTCGTAGAGCGAGTGAAGCATCCATATCGTCTCCAGTCCCGGTTTCGCCGCCTTGACACGGTCAAATACCACGAATATGTCGGGCCGAAGATAGACGAACTGGCGTGTGATCGATTGCACCCGCTCGGGCGAATAGGAGTGCGTCGCGTCGCCTGCGGCGTAGTCGAAGAGCGGCGACGTCTCATAGGCGGCGATCCGCCCTTCCCGGAAGCCGGTCTGCTTCTTGTCGAATCCCCACGGTCCCCACCATGCCTGCTCCTGAATCGGGGACTGTCCCCCGCGCACGGTTGTGGCCAGCACCTTCTGGTTCCATGCCAGGTGGCGAATCGGCTCGCGGCCGACCGTGATGGAGTTGTGCGCAATGGTCTGCCGGGCATAGTTCACGATGTGCGGCACCCCCTCCGAATGCCGATTCCCCGCGAATCCCATGCTCGTGTTGTTCAACGAATGCACGGCGCCGGTGTCGGGCGCCAGGATCCCCTTCTTCGCAATGATGAAGTGCAAGTTGTCGGCATTGTTGCGGCCCCAGACCCCATCGATCTCACCGAACCGGCCGCAGCGGAACAGCGCGTAGGTGGCGTCGCGCGTCCAGTCCGAGCGCATTACAACATGGCCGTTCTCCGGGAAGAGCCGGGCGGGGGGGAACCGTTCCGGGGGTATCGCCGGCAGCTCGGGGTCGTACCACAACAGTTTTCCCCACACGCCGCCATGCCCCACACCGCGTTTGCCCCACCCCATCGACACCTTCGAGATCACGTTGTCCACCCACCACTGCCCCAGCCCGTCTTTGAAAGTCGTCGCGGCCAGCACGGTCAGATCATCGCCGCTGAACTTCTCCGGCGTTGTCGCCTGCCAGTGGGAGCACATGGCCGTCACGCCGACATGAACGACGGAAGGCGACGACAGCCACGGCCGATAGTGATAGATGAACCACGCCGGAGTGTGCGCGGCGAAATCACATTTCGAGACCCAATCCTGACTGGTGGCGTGGGTCCACGCCACAGCCATGGTGAACCATTCGGAGTAGAAGTGCTCGCCGAAGTAACCGTGCCCCATCGAACTGCCGCCCCGGTTGCGCGACCAGCGATTGTTGTACCCGACGCCGTTGACGAGATCCTTCTTGTAGCTCGCCTCGAAGACCTTCTGGAGATACTCATCGTGACCGTGGCCCCACGCCGCCAGCGCGTGGACGAGGTGTGGACGCCAACGGTTGTTCTGGATGACCTCCACCAGGTGTCCGGCCTCCTTCGCCTGTTCCTCGGGCGACAGGCTCGCCATCACCAGATCGGCGGCCAGCGGATACTCCTGTGACCACCACCTCGAGATCTTCTTCCGCGCTTGTTCCAGGTAAAGCGGCTCCTCGGTGAGGTGATAGAGAACCCCCAGCAGAATGGCGTCCGCCTTCCCCTCGGATGCCAGTTTCTTCGCCCATTCCAGTTCCCGCGCGATCCGCGGGTCGGTGAGCCGCTGCCGAAGCCGCGGCAGATCCCCACTCGTGAACAGAAGTCGCGGGTGTTCGCCACGAGCCAAGGGGGAATTGGCCGGAATCTCGATTTCTCCGATTTTGACCGTACCGGCACTCGCGGCAACGCCCGCCGCCACTATGAGTGCGGAAAAGAGTCTGGTTTTACTCAAAAAAGCCCCCATTCCACTTGACATTCGACATCTGTGCTGTAATGATATACAACAGATCACTTTATGTCAACAGACAAGTTCGACCCTGGGGATGAAAGGGTCTTTCAGGACCCATCGAGAGAGGAGAAGTACGTCATGAGGACGATGCCCGGACTGCTGATCACGATGGGAATTGCCGCGGGGATGAGTGCGTCGGGCGCGTCCGGGGATCGGCCCGCGGAGTTGCCGCAGGGTCGTGCGGGCATCGCCGCGCGCTATCCGGGCGACAAGGGGATCGAGAGCGATCCGAAGGTAGTGTTTGTGGAACGCTTCGATCAGGACTCCATCGACGCACTCGCCAAACGATACGACAACGTCAAGCGCAAGGACATCATGACGTTCTCGAACGACGCGCTGCCGGGCAGTGCCGACGGCCAGTGCCTGCTGATCACGCACACGGGCGGCGATGGGACAGGTGCGCACCTCTACAACCGGATCCGGAACAGGCAGGGGGGATGGGGCTATGATCGTCTGTTCGCGCGGTTCTACGTCAGGTTCGACAAGGACTGCCATGCGATTCATCACTTCGGCACGAACATCAGCGGGCGCCGTGATCCGAAACCGTGGCCGATCGGACAGGCCGGCCTTCGGCCGAAGGGCGACGAGCGTTTCAGCGTGAGCTTCGAGCCGCACGGAAAGGGCTGGACCTGGGACTACTACGCGTACTGGATGGAGATGGGGGGCAGTCCGCCTGCGGGCAAGACCTGGGGCAATTCGTTCATTCGGGACCCTGCGCTCAAGGTGGACCGTGACCGGTGGATCTGCATCGAGCTCATGGTCACAATGAACGACTTGGGGGAGAGCAACGGCGAGGTCGCCTGCTGGATCGACGGCAAGCGGGTCAGCCATCTGGGGCAAGGTTTCCCGAACGGGAAGTGGACCTACGACAAGTTCACACCGGGCGAGGGGGGCGGTTGCATCCGCTGGGACGACAAGCAGGGCGGTCCGGCACGGTACCAGGTGCCGGAGGGCGGCGCGCCGTTCGCGGGGTTTCGCTGGCGGACCGTGAAAGAGCTGAACGTCAACATCGTGAAGGTTTCTCTTTACATCACGACGGCGCCGAAAGGCCATGTCAGCAAGGTCCGGTACGACAACGTCGTCGTGGCCGAGGAATACATCGGGCCCGTGGCGTCGATACCCCCCTCGGGCGGGAACTAGCCCAATGAGTCTCTTATGAACAAGAAACTCAAGCGGCACGATCCGTTGTACCTGCAGCTGGCGGGCATTCTGGAGCGCCAGATCCGCGACGGCCGCTATCCGGCGGGGAGCTATCTGCCGAGCATTCGGGCCGTGGCCCGCGAGCAGGAGGTGACCGCCATCGTTGTGCGCAGCGCGCTCAAGCATCTCGAGAAGCGGAATCTGGTGCGCCTCGAACGCGGGCGCGGCACGCGGGTCGTGCGTGTCCCGGCCGCGACGCACCGGCTCGAGCTGCTTTTCGCCAAGTGGCTGAGCCCGTTCGCCGACGCCCTGTTCTCCAACTTCTGTGAGGGCGTGGCGGAGGCCGCGCGCGAGAACGAGCAGAGCCTGTTGCTGTCGCATATCTCCGAGGAGCAGGATCTCGAGAAGCATCTGCGCCGGCTCGAGCTGCCGCAGGCCGACGGACTGATCGTTGCCGGCGCCCCCACCTTCTACGGCCGGGTCATAGCGGAACTGGAGCAACTGCTGCCGTGTGTGCTTGCCGGGGTCCCAACGGGCGCAGAGCGCGCGGACGTGCTGGAGCCGGACTTGGCCGGCGCGTGCGCACTGGCGGTGGACCACCTGCGCGCCGCCGGGTTCGGCCGGGTCCTGTTGATCGCGCTCAACGCCAAGAGCGGCTTGGAACCCGAGAACCGCTTCATCGCTCAATTCGAGACATTCCTCCGAGACGCCGTCTATCCCGGCATCGCGATCTGGGTACAGCCGAACGACACCCCCAGAGAGCAGCGCTGGGCGTATCGTTCCGAGCAGGGGAATCCGTCCCCGAACTGGTGGCTCCACAAGGATCTGTTCCGCCGGTTCACGCCGCCGATCGGAATCGTCACCACGGGCCCCTCATTTGCCGTTCAGGCGGCCGCACTCGCGCGCGAGACCGGGCTGCGCATCCCCGACGAGGTCGCGATCGTCTCGCTGCAGGACAGCACCGTGCTGCCGCTGCAGGCGACACCGATCAGCGGCGTCGGCCTGATGACCCGCGAGGCCGGCATGCGCGCCGTGCGCATGCTGGTGCAACGCCTGGAGCATCCCGACAAGCCGCGTTGCGTCGAACCACTGCCCCCGACACTCACAATCCGAGAAAGCTCACGGGCAGCCGGACAGGCTGTCTCCTGAGGGGAAGGAGGCCCCAGGTGAAAGCCGTGTATGTGTTGCGCAAACCGATCTGCGCCCTGTTCCTCGCGGCCGCCTGTTCCGGCATTCAGGTCGCGGCCAAGCCGTTCGACTACGACAGCCGGTTCGTTCTGGACTTTGTGGCCAGCGACTGCGCCGCGAGCCTGCAGAACGTGAAGGCGGACTGGGGCTACTACCGCCAGCACAAAACGCATCACGGCGAGCTGCGCGTGGCGGACCCCGCGCACCCGGGCATTTTCGTCAGCGCGCCGTACAACGCCTGCGACGCGACTGTCGACTGGACGCACGTCACGTGGCGCGGCGAATTGGGAGGCGGCGGGCTCGCCATCTCGCTGCGCGCCAACGTCGACGACGGACGCGGGCGCGGCGTGCCCAAACGGGATGGCTGGACGCCCTGGCTACCACTCGGGGCGAACGCCGCACGGCTCGAGATACCTGCGGCGCTGGACGGAAAATCCTACGTCCAATGCCGGCTCGAACTCACGGGCGGCTGCACGGTGTGCGAGGTCCAAATCCACAAACGCGTTCAACTCCGCGACCATCCCCGCCTTCTGCTCTCCCCCGCCCTCGTGTCCCGCACACGAACCCGCATCGCCGCCGATCGGCGCATCCGGGATGTCTACGACCGGTGGCTGTCGGCTCTGCGTAAAGCCGCCGAGGATGGCGCCATGCAGAAGAACAAGAACGCCTGGACGCTGGGCTGGCAGATGACGGCTGTGGGGGTCGGCTGGCAGCTCTCGCGGGAAAGCGTCTTCCTCAACGCACAGAAGCGCGTGCTCGCCCGTATGGAGTCCGACTGGGCACAGGGCCTCGGTCATTTCGACAGGCCGGCCTTGCTCGGGGGCGCCTTTGTCGGGCTGGACATGGTGTTCAACGACCTCACCCCGGAGGAGCAGCGCCGTTTCGGCCGGGCGCTGTTGACGCTCGCCGACAAGCAGTACGCCACGTGGCGATTCAGCGACCTGTCCAATCAGGCCTATGTGAATGCGGCCAAGCCCATGTTTGCCGGGCTCGTGCTCGCCGGCGAAGGTGTCGACGACGAGAAAGCGCTGCGGTATCTGCGTTTCGCCGAGGACACCCTGCGGCTGCATCTGGTCCCGGCCAGCAATCTGTGGGCCGCGGACGACGGCGGCTGGGGAGAAGGGCACGGGTACTGCCACTTCACGCACGGCGATTTCGCGCTGGAAACGCTCGCCTGGTCGACGGCGACGGGCGAAGATCTCTTTCAAATCGCCAACTTCTTCCGGTTCCTTTCCCAGTGGCAAGTCTACGAGACGCGGCCGTGGAGCGGGTATCTGGCCAAATTCAACGATGACAAGGGGCAGACTTCGTTCGGATTGCCCGTGCCGGCATTTCTCGCCGCGCGCTACGGCGACCGGCATGCGCAGCATCTGGTGCAGCGCAAGCTGGGAACCTGCAGGGAGAAGCCGTGGGATTTCGCGAATATTCGGCTCTGGCACGAAGTGCTGTGGTATGACCCGGACTTGCCCGCCGAACAACCCGGCTATGCGGAACGCATGCCGCTCGGCCGTCACTTCGAGGGGGTCGGCCACGTCGTGATGCGTTCCGGCTGGAACAAGCACGACACGTGGGCAGTGTTCAAATCCGGTCGATTCAAGACGCCCGGCGCCCATCAACACGCCGACGAGAATTCTTTTGTGATTGACCGCAAAGGCCCGCTCGCGATCGATTCCGGCAACTACCAGGGCGGCACATCGCACCACGACAACTACTTCACGCGCACGATCGCGCACGACTCGATCACGGTGTTCGATCCGAACGAGCCCTTCTGGAAAAAGCGCGTGAACGACGGCGGCCAGTTCGGCGGGACATGGCTTCCTTACGGCGGCGGCAAGTACGACTCCGCGCAGTACGGGGCGCACTTGCCCGGCCGCGAGCTTGCGCTCGACGGTATCACCGCCTTTGAAACGAACGAGCACTACACCTATGCCTGCGGCGATGCCGCCAGGGCCTACAGCCGCGGGAAGGTCTCCGAATTCACGCGCCAGTTCCTGTTTCTTCGGCCACAGATCTTCGTCGTTTTCGACCGCATCACGTCGACGGACCCGTCCTTCAAGAAGACGTGGCTGCTGCACACCGTGAACGAACCCGCCATCGAAGGGCGAACCGCCACCGTCAGCGCCGACGATGGCAAACTGCTCGTCCGCACGCTCCTGCCCGCGGATGCCAACGTGACCAAGACCGGGGGGCCCGGCAAAGAGTTTTGGGTCGGCGGCAAGAACCATCCGTTCCCCAAGAAGAACGCCTACGAGCTCGGCGCCTGGCGGCTTGAGGTCTCGCCTGCTCAGTCCGCCAAGACCGACTTGTTCCTGCACGTTCTCTACGTCTGTGACCACGCGGTCGATAAGATGCCGGAGGTCGCACTTGAAGAATCGTCCGAGGCCGTGCGGCTCAACGTCACCGACGTGGCCGGCGCGTTTGCCATCGCATTCGCCAAGACGGGCCCGGCCGGCGGGCACATCACGATGCGGTCGACCGGCGCCGGCCGCACGGTATTGGATGGCGATTTGACTCAATCGGTTCAGCCGCAACGATTCGATCCCGGGGATATCTGGTGATGGCAAACACGATCCGCATCGGTATGGCCACAAGGCGTCCGCCGCCCATCGATTACCATCTGGAGCACGCAAAGGACGTTCTCGAGCAGGTCGATGAGTCTATTGCCGTGTGGGAAGAACTCATTGGGGAAGCCGGGCGACAAGGCTGCGACATCCTGGGCCTGAACGAAGGCTGTCTCGGACTCGGCCGATGGAAGGACGCGCACTGGGACCGATTGAACGAGATCCTGCCGCCGGCCGTCGACCGGATGCTGGCCCGTCTCGGCCGGGCCGCCGCCGCTCGGCACCTGTACGTGGTCGGCTGCGAAGACACGGTCGAGCCCGACGGCGCAATCCACAACACCGCATTCCTGCTCGGCCGCGACGGCCGGGAGGTCGGCCGCTACCACAAGGTACATCTGCCGCTGTCGGAACAGCTCAAGAAACGCGGCGACGGCTTCCCGGTGTTCGAAACGCCGGACCTTGGCGGCGTGGGCATGCTGATCTGCTACGATATGGTCTTCCCCGAAGCCGCGCGCAGCCTGGCATTGGCCGGTGCGGACATCCTTTTTCATCCGACGCTCGGCGGCGCGGCGATCGGCGGCGCGGAAAACAGCCGGGCCGCCTTCCGAACACGCGCGGTGGAGAACTTCGTGTACATCGCCGTGTGCTGGGGCGGGCCGGGCAGCATGCTCGTCTCGCCGCAAGGCGAGATTCTTGCGGAGGGCGAAACCGAAAATGGCATCCTGACGGCCGACCTCGACCCCTTCGCCGGCCGCGAGGGCGGCGACGCGATGAACAGGCAGGCCGACATGCGCGCGCGGCTGTTCCGTGAACGCGTTCCGGCCGCCTACGGCATGCTGACCGCCCCCGACCCGTGGGTGCTCCGCAAGGTGCCGGCAGTGGATACGGGCGAAGAGGTCGCCCGCATCGCGCACGCCGCGCGGACCGTCGGCGAGGACGAATTTCAAGAAGCGGAGCGGCTCGCCAAGACCGGAGCATGCGAAGCCGCCGTCCGCGCATTCGAGGCCCTGATCGCCAGATACCCCAAGACCTGGATCGACCGCGTCGCGCGGGAGCGAATGGAGAAACTGAAAATACAGAATAGCGGTGAGGAGACGATAGATGCAGCCTGCCGGCATCCGGAGTGCTGAAGTCAAATGCCTTCTCCCCGACCCCGAGAGCCGGCATGTGGACATCATGCAGGCCCGCGAGGATGAAGGCGTGTGGTGGAACGATCACCTCACGCGGATCACCCCTGACGGGTCGGAGCAGGACCATCCATGGCTCAAGGTCCCGGACCGGCTCTACAAAGTGCGCCGCGCGGATCAGCCACTGCACCTGAGATAAGGAGTACCCGCATGATGTTCCCGCTGATTCCGGAACCGCAGAGATTCGCGTGCGGCGACGGTTCCGTGCCGCTGGACAAGGGCCTGGTTCTGCGTTGCGCGCCGGATGCTCCGCCCGAGGACCGATTCGCGGCCGCCTACCTGGCGGAATGCCTGAAGCGGGAGACCGGCATCCAGATAGCCAGTGACGACACAGGCGGGGCGGTTCCCGTGATCTTGAGGCGCAGCACGGAACTCCCTGAACAAGACTACCATCTCGACGTCTCGCCGGACGCCATCATCCTGGAGGGCGCCGACGCCGCCGGTCTCTACTACGCGACCCAGACTCTGCGACAATGCCTGCGTCATCTGGTAGACTCGGCTCGCGAGGACGCTCGCCCTCCAGCGTTTGCCGAGAATGTTCAAGAGGACGACGCCCATGGAGGGCGAGCGTCCTCGCGAGCCGGGCTTCTCCAACACGGCACGGAGACGCCGTCGCTGCCGTGCCTCCGCATCGTCGACTGGCCGGACCTGAAGTACCGTGCCGTGCACTATGACACGAAGCACCATCAGGACACCTACGCGTACGTGCAGGCGTTCATCAGGGAACTGGCACACTACAAGGTGAACGTCCTCGTCTGGGAGTGGGAAGACAAGTTCGCGTACGAGCGGCATCCCGAGATCGGCGCGCCCGGCGCGTTTACAAAGGAGCAGATCCAGGAGTTGACCCGGTTCGCCCGGCAGCATCACGTCCAGATCGTCCCGCTCGTTCAGGGGCTGGGGCACGTCTCCTTCATCCTCAAGCACCCGCCGCACCGGCATCTGCGCGAGATTCCCGACTCGAACTGGGAGTTCTGCCCGTTGAAAGACGGCACGTACGACCTGTTGTTCGACCTCTGGGACGAAGCGATCGACGCCACGCCCGGCAGCGAGTTCATCCATATCGGCAGCGACGAGACCTACGAACTCGGTCTGGGCGAGGCGTGCGGGTGCCGCACGAAGGCTGAGGAACTCGGCAAAGACGGCCTGATGCAGATCTTCATCCGCCGCTGTGTCGAGCACTGCGAGAAGCGCGGGCGCAAGGTCCTGAGCTGGGGAGGGCGCTGGAAGCCGGATTCCGAGCACGTGCCGCCAAAGCGTATGATCTTCGTGGACAGCGGCGACCCGGCCTATCTCGAAGCGGCCCATGCGGCCGGCTATGAGTATTGGGTGTATGCACAAAACCCGGGCATCACCCCGCTGTTCCTCCCATTCTTCCCCTGGGTTCAACGCTCGATGTGGCGCGATACGAGCCGGGAGCGCGACGGGTCCTTCATCGAGACGGGCCAGGGGATTGCGGATGCCGCCCGGCGAAAGGCGGTGAACGGCTCGATCACCACCTCGTGGGACGATTCCGGCCTGCACAACCTGTGCTGGATGCCACGGTTCATCTGCGCGGCCGAATTCTCCTGGAAGGCGGATGGCCGCCATCTCGAGACGTGGACCCGCCGATACTTCGAGAACTACTTCGGGCCGGCGGCGCGCGACATGCGCGCGCTGTTCCAGATCCTGCAGGAATCGGCGCAATTCTATGATGACACCTTCCAGCGCCGAGTCTGGCATTGGGGCGATATCGGCAAGATCCACCCGCCGGATTTCCCGCGCGGCGACCTGGAGTACAACGATTTCTGGCGCGGGCGATACGCACACCTGCTCCAAGCCGCGGCGCTGGAACGCCGGCAGTTGACGCGCGCGCTCGCCATTCTGGACGACAACCTCGCACGCGACGTGCGGCACCGAGCCGACCTGGAGGTCTTCCGCACATGCGCCCGGCTCATGCGCCACAACGCCGAGCTCATCCTTATGCTTGGCGACCTGGAGGCGGCGATCTCACGTGCGTCGGACGGACTGCATTACACGGATCGCAAGGCGGCGCTGTCCGAACTGCGAAAGGCCGAACACCTGATCGAGGCGCATCTGGCCGATCGCGACAAGGTCTTCACCGAACTTGTGTCCGTGTGGGAGCGGACACGCCTGCCCAAGGGCCTGTCACTGCCGGAGAAACCCTATCGGCACGCGCGCGACCGCGCGCGCCATTTCGCCAACCGTACG
This sequence comes from Kiritimatiellia bacterium, assembly GCA_016929905.1. Taxonomy (GTDB): domain Bacteria; phylum Verrucomicrobiota; class Kiritimatiellia; order JAFGHX01; family JAFGHX01; genus JAFGHX01. The sequence goes on along the minus strand of JAFGHX010000340.1, from coordinate 3,686 downwards.
CCGGACATGAGCTACTTGATCCTGGACGAACAACGGCTCGAGTTGGAGGAGTATCTGGAACGGCTGAAGGTCTACAACGCGAAGTATGCAGCCGACAACGCTGCTGCGTGGTCTCCACAACGGCCGGGAGACGACGAGACGTAGGACAGAAGAACGACGCACATGGGGAGAGCATGTTTCATGAAGAAGCACATCGCAATCATGTTGGCCGCGCAGGTTCTGTGTTGCGCCGTAGCCGCCAAGGACTACTACCTCGCCAACAAGCCCGGGTCGGGCGCCGGCACACTGGCCGACCCGTACGGCCTCGCCGACCTGCCCGATCCCAACGTCAAACGCCCAACGCTCGAGGGCTGTGCATTGGAAAAGCTGCAACCTGGCGACACGCTGTACTTCCGGGCGGGCACCTACGCACTCCAGACCGTGCCGGGCCCGCACTACTACATCGGCTACATCCGACCTGCGCGGCCGGGCACGAGCGAACAGCCGATCACCTTCGCCGCCTATCCAGGCGAAAGCGTACATCTGAAGAAGGCCGGGGGCGGGCAGAAGCTGCTCGGCAGCCACAAGAAGGACTACGTACGCTATATCGGCTTCACGGTACACGGCCCGATGATCGGCTACATCAACGGCAAGGGTGTCGAGGTCGGCTACTGCGAGGTGGTCGGCACGTTCTGGGACAGCGGCGACAACCATGACGGAATCCGCATCGAGCGGGCCGACGGCGCCTGGATCCACCACAACCACATCCACGGCGTGCGTGGCCGTTCGCGCGGCCACGTCTCGCACAACAGCGCGGGCATCAAGCTGTACAATACGAAGAACTGTATCATCGAAGACAACTACATCCATGGCAACAGCGCCGGCATCTTCGACAAGGAAGCGGGTATCCGAAACACGTTTCGCCGCAACTACTTTGCCGAGAACGAAGCGCAGGACTTCTTCGGCAACAACCAGGGCGAAGTCTCGACGGTCACAATCTGCGACAACGTGTTCAGCCGTCCCGTCAACCTGCACTACCTCATGACCGGCACGAAGGTGCACGACAACCTCGTGCTCGCCAGCCGGCTCTGCGGCGCCTGGGCAGGCAAAGTCCGCAACACCCACATCTGGAACAACATCGTGCTCGGCGACGTGTCCCGCATGGTGGGGTTCTACGACAACAAGAGCCCGCTCGTCCTGACGGGCGAAAGGCCGCACTTTCAATACTTCGACCACAATGTGTACACCGCATCGCCGGGCTACTCGTTTGACGCGTACAAGACCAAACAGACGTTCAGTCTCGATCAGATGCGTGCCGAGGGATTCGAGAAGCAGGCCGCCGTGGCAGGCGCCGAGGAAATCTTCGTGGATCGGATATCCTGGAACCTGCGCCCCCGCTGGCAAACGGCCGGCCGTTACGGGGACCCGGTCGGCCCCGACGACATTGCGCGTGTGCTCGATAAGACTCGATACGGGCCTGCGGCCGGGCGTAGGATAGAGAGCGCTGCTCGAGCGAGGGGCACCCCTTGAGGGGCTGTTGCCCAAACAGACTCGGCCGTGCGTGAGGCAGTGTGCCGGGTCACCCGGCGGCTCGCGAGGAGAGGCTGTCTCAAAACCGGGGAACAGCCCTTTCGGGCTTAACTACAAACGGCAGAGACCACCAGATATGCCGTTTGTAGTTAACGCCGTAAGGCGTGTGGCAACGTGCCAGTCGGGTTTTGAGACAGCGTCAAGACGCTCGCCCTCCATTCGCATGAGTCCATGCCGTGTGAGGCCATGGCGTTCGTGCGCTGGATCGACCGGCAACCCGAGCCCACCCGGCCTCCCAACTGGAGGGCGAGCGTCCTCGCGAGCCGCGAATGTGGGCGCGCCTGGGGATGACGCGCAGAAGGGACGCTACACATGCCCAAGGACACGATGACGCCGCGCGAGCGCTGGCAGGCGGTTGTGAGCAACCGGAAACCGGACCGCGTTCCGATGCATTATCGCGCCACGACCGAAGCCGCGCAGAAGCTGCAGGCCCATCTGGGTTGTGCCACGATGGACGAGGTCTTCAAACGCCTGCATATCGATTGCACGGTGAGCGCGGGCCCGCGCTATGTAGGCCCCCCTGCGCCGAAAGACGGCGACATCTACGGAAGGAGTTCTTCTTCCCCTACATGAAGCGGATGATCGCCATCGCACACGAGGCGGGCGCGGTTGTGGACACGCACAGCGACGGCGCGATCCGCGAAATCTTGCCCGACCTCATCGCGATGGGCGTGCGGATCATCAACCCCGTCCAGTGGCGCTGCGCCGGCATGGAGCGCGAAGGCCTGAAGCGTGACTTCGGCGACAGACTGGTCTTCGAGGGCGGCGTGGACAACCAATACACGCTCCCGTTCGGGACGGTCGAGGACGTGCGGCAGGAGGTCCGCGACAACATCCGCATCCTCGGCGCAGGCGGCGGCTATCTGCTCGGCCCGTGCCACAACATCCAGGTCGTCGGCCCCGCGGAGAACGTGGTGGCCCTGTACCAAACCGGCTACGCAGAAGGCTGGATGTAAGGGCCTGCTCAGGATACGGCGCGGTCGACCCCGATCGCGAATCCCGCTGCCGTTCTTTCCTCTGCGCAGCACGGCCCGGAGGAACGGCCGTCGGTGCCCATCCCCGCCGCCGCACGGACGTTCGGCCGCCGCCGTCTCATGTATTGCGAAGCGGATTCTCCCTGATATCCCCGATTCCCCTCTCGTTCCGCACATGCGAGGCTGGTTGCCGTACCGCCGAGCTTGGCCGGACGCCAAGGGCGAACAAGGGTTGAGGAGGGGCACGATGGGAAAGGGATCGGACGAGGGGATGGAGTTGGGCGGGCAGGTCAACGGCGCGAAGGATCCTGGCAGCCTGACAGAGTTGGAGGCAACGCACGTACCCGCCATCCGGGCGCCGGCCCGAGTGGCGGCCGGCGAGCCGTTCGAGGTTGTCGTGACAGTCGGCTGCGGCCGGCTGCACCCAACCGAAAAGGGCCACTTCATTCAGTTCATTGAGCTGTACGTTGGGGACGTCTTTCTGACGAGTATGTATTTCGTGCCGGAACGACTGGTCCCCGTCCTGAAGGCGACGCTGACGTTGGACGCGGCGAACGGCCCGCTGCGCGCCTTCATCCACTGCAACCTGCACGGGGTGTGGCGGGCCGAGAAACACGTGCGTGTGGAATAGCGCCGTCTCGGGGTTTTGGACGCCCCAAATAGGGGGTTTCCCGATTGAGCCGACCTGCCGGTTTGGGGCAGTGTAGAGAGACAAACGCGAACTCTCGAAACCGCAGTCCCGCGAACCATGCTACCCAGAGGAGGATCCCGACAGTGCGCTGTGAGTATCTCGATATCTGCCCGTTTGCAGGCGGAAAAATGCCGTGCGATGGGGCGTTGCTGGCCATCTACAGAAAGCATTACTGCCTGGGCGAATACCACAATTGCGCCCGGCACCTGCTCTACGCCGGGCTGGGAGAGCGGGTCCTGGCCCCGCACGTGTATCCCAACCAACACGATCGGGCACGGGAACTGCTGGGGCAAGCGTCTCAGCGCCGGACAGCCGTTCTGGTCTAGCCCTGATCTATTCATGAGCCATCTGCTGCGGGCGCGGAGATGGCGGCATCTAAAGGGTTCCGTGCCGGCGGCCGACCTAGACGTGTCTCGACACGCCTTCGCCCGGCCGCCGGCACGCGCCCCTTG
>JAFGHX010000339.1 GCA_016929905.1 Kiritimatiellia bacterium | reverse complement strand
GGAACAGCCCTTACGGGCTTGACTACAAACCACTCAAACCACCAGATGTGCCGTTTGTAGTCAACGCCGTAAGGCGTGTGGCAACGTCCGACCGGGGTTTTGAGACGGCCTCCGGAGCCGCGCCCTCTAAACGCACACGCTCGTCTGTCCGGCCTCGATGGAAGGCCGCCCTCCGTGCCGGCCGGCGAACGGTTGTGGCGGGTATGGTTCTGGGGCTTGTGGTCATGTGTGCGTCTGCCGATGAAACGGTTGTCTCGTTCGACAGTGAGCAAGCGATCAGCGCCTGGACGCTGAAGGGCGATGTGGCGATTGACCCCTCGAAAGGCCGCGGCGACGGCGGAGCCACGCTGCGGGTTGGGCCGGGCGGGCAGGCGCTCGGCAAGCTGCGCGAGACGGACGACTCCGGCACGATGGACGTCTGGGTGTTCGACGATCTCACGAAGCCGGCCAAGCCCAAGGACCGGCGCGCCGGTCCGCGCTGGGGCTTGCTGCAGACCGACGGCCGGGTGCTGGTGATGGGTGCGATTTACGCCCCCTATCTGGACGGGGCGAAGACGTATGCGGCGTCCGACTCCGATCAGAAGATGTGGTTCGACGTTCAGTATTCCGCCCTCCAGCGCAAGCAAGGCTGGCACAGGTGGACATTCACGTTCGACGCGGAGAAGGGGCTCTCGATCGCGCTCGACGGGCGGAAGGCGCGGTTCGACTGGAACAGGAGCAAGATCAGGGGCTTCTGCGGCGTCGCGTTTTTCGGCGATCAGAAGGGCAGCGGCGCGCAGACCCTCTGGGTCGACGACCTGCGCGCACAACTCAGCGGTCCGATGGTCGCGAAGCCGGCTCCGCCCCCACCCCCGCCCCCGGTGACGCCGGAGAAGGACCCGGTCGTCGAGAACCCGCCGAATCTCGTTCCGGCTGTTCAAGGCAAGCACCCCAGGTTGCTCTTCACGGCCGAAGACATCCCGGCGATGAGCGAGCGGATCAAGGGCGGCTCAAAGCCGTTCATGGACCAGCTCGTGCGTTATCTGGGCGCATCGCAAAAGCCGAACCACACGAAATTCCTGACCGACGCGACGGACGCGCAGCGCCAGGGCTTCTGGCGTCTGCCCACTGTCGCCCTGCACTACGCGCTGACGGGCGACGCCAAGTCGCGGCAGCAGGCGACGGAGTTCCTCGAGTTTCTCATAGGCCTGCAGCATTGGGAGACGGGCGCCGAGACCGATTCCGGCATGGGCGCGGCGAACATCATGGCGGGCGCGGCGCTGGCGTACGACTGGCTGTACGACAGCCTGGACCCGGCCTTCCGCGAGGTCTGCCGCAAGAAACTGCTGCTGCAGGCGCGCCGGATGTACTATCGCGGGCATTTAATGAAGGTGAAGAACACCCATTACTGGCAGAACGATCCGCAGAACAACCACCGCGCCCACCGCGACGCGGGGTTGGCCCTTTGCGTGCTGGCGGCGGCGACGGGCGCCGCGGAAGAGAGTTGGATTCTGGCCGAGACGCAGAAGGAGTTGCAGTTTGTCCACGACTGGCTTCCCCCGGACGGCACGTATCATGAGGGCCCGGGGTACATGGGATTCGGGATGAACCACACCCTGCTGGCGTTCGACGCGGCCGATCGCTGCCTGGGAACCCGCTATCTGGAGCACCCGTTCTTCGCCAACTCCCCGCTGTTCAGAATCTACACGTTGCGGCCCGGGTTGAAGGCGGCCTTTCCCTACGCCGACTGCGGCGGCGGCGCGGGCTTCTACAACAACTTCATGCTGCGCTGCCTGGCCCGTCATCCGAACCCGGATCTGCTGGACGCCACGCTCCGGTTCTTCGACGCGGACCCCAACGCGGCGCAATACGGCTGGTTCTCCGTCGTCTGGCACGATCCGTCCCTGGAGCGCGGCCGCATGGAGAACCTGCCGAAGAACACGTTCTTTCCCGATCTGGGCCTGGCCTACATGCGGGACGGCTGGGAGGCCTCGAATGTCGGCGTGATGTTCAAGTGCGGGCCGTACGGCGGCTACACGCTGAACAAGTACCGGAATGAGCGCGACTATCACTACATCAACGTCGCGCACGACGATCCCGACGCGAACATGTTCCTGCTCGACGCCGGCGGCCGGCTGCTGGCCTCCAACGACGGGTACTCCAAGAAGAAGCGGACCGGCTCGCACAACACGATCCTGGTCAACGGCAAGGGGCAAAAGGGCGAAGGCAGCGGCTGGACGCAGCCGCTGAAGAAGACGGACATGACGCGGCTGTCCTACGTGACCACATGGAAAGACGCCGGCGCCGTCGTGGTGGTGGAGGGAGAAGCCGGCGCGGCTTACGCCAGCCGGCTGACCCGGTACCGGCGCTCGCTGATCTGGGTGCCGGGCAGCTACGTGCTGGTCCTGGACGACATTCGCGCGCCGGAGCCGGCGGAGATCACGTGGCTGCTGCAGGGGCCGCAAGTCGAGACGTTGAACGGCGACGCCGGCCACTTTGCACTGAGACAGAAGGACGTCGCCTGCGAGGTGCGGGTGGCCGCCGACCGGCCGTTCGACTCGGCGATCGGCACGTCGCTGGCGGACAACCGCGGCAAGGCCATGAAGCTGCCGCAGCTCCAGCTCAAGGCGACCGCGCCGCAGTGGCGCGTGGCTTCGCTTTACGACCCGTGGCAGCAGCGCGAGCTGAAGCTGAGCCTCACGGCGGACGGCGGCGAATCGGCCGTCGTCCGCGTGGCGGGCCCGCAGTTCGCCGACACGTGGCAGTGGCAGGCCGCGCCGGACAACGAGTCGCCCTCGGGGCTGACCGGCCGCCGCGACGGCGGGTTCTCCGTACAGGTGGGGCCGGCGGACAAGGCGCCGCGCGACTGAAAGCAGACACGATCGTCCCGTTCGCCAGGTTCAAGGCTCACCCCTAAACTCTGTCGATCCCGCCGCTGCGGCGTGGGCTTCGAGCAAGCGGCATGCGAGGGGGCAACGTTCGCGTATTTCCGCCGGGCACACCTGGTTTTGCTCGCTTCGTGTCGCGGGTTGTTGCATAACGAGGCATGGCACGAAACCAGACTTCACCCCGTGCGCTGTTCGGCGTGTTGCTGACGCTGAGCGCGTTCGCGATTTCGGCGAACGCGATTCCGCCGCTGATCACGACGATCGCGGCCGGCATCGGCGCCCGCTATCAGGCGTTCGGCTACGTGATCGCGCTGCAGTACCTGTGCTTCGCGCTGGCGTCGCTGACGGGCGGCTGGTTCACCGATCGGCTGGGCTTGCGCGAGCGGACGCTGGTGCTGTGCGGCGTGCTCGGTATGGGGTTGCTGTTCTACCTCGGCGCGCTCGTGAGCGCCTTCGCCTGGTTCGTGGCCTGGATCGTGCCCGTCGGCTTCGCGGGCGGGCTGACGGAGACGTTCGGCTCGATCATCGTGTCGCAGTGCGGCCGGCGCGACTCCAGCAAGCTGCTCAGCCTCTCGCAGGTCTTCTTCTGTCTCGGCGCCATCCTGGCCCCGCAGCTTGTGGCCGTTCTGCTCAGCCGCGGGGTTTCCTGGCGCGTCGCCTTTCTGATCTTCGGCACGTGCATCAGCGTCATGGCCGGGCTGTTCGCCATGCTCAGCCGCCGTTCCGCCAACGGCCGTGCGGAGCGCCCGGCGGCGCCGGCCGACGCACGGCCCGAACCGCGCGCGCGGTCTTCGGTGCGGGATCCCCTCTTCCTCCTGCTCGCCCTGTCGATGTTCCTCTACGTGGTCATAGAAGGGTCGATCGTCTGTTGGGTCGCCCCGTTCTTCGAGAAACACCTCGGCCTGCCGGCGGACCGGGCCGCGTCCCGACTGGCGCTGTTCTGGTCGGGCCTGATCGCGGGGCGGCTGGCGGTTCTGGTTCTGCCCGTGCGCTGGACGCTGTGGCCGGCGCTCATCGCCGCGACCGCCGGCATGGCGCTGGTCGTGGGCTGCCTCGCGTTCGGCTGGTCCGCGGAGGTCACGACGGGCATGGTCCTCGCCGCGGGGTTCGTCAACGGGCCGGTCTGGCCGGTCATTGTGACGGCGAGCCAGCATCTGCGCGGGTCGGCGCGGTTCACCTCGGGCGTCATTGCCGGCGGCGCGTTCGGCGCGGCCGTCGGCCCGCTGGCCACCTCCCGGCTCATCGCACACCTCGGCTGGCCGGGTTTCTTTCCCGTGCTCGCGGGGGGCTGCGTGGTGTTGTTCCTGATTGTGCTGGCGGCCGGGCGCCGGGCGGCCGGCGGAATGGAAAGCGCGGTTCGTAGGCCTGCTGAAGCGGCGGGAACGCCGGGTGGTTGAATGAAACCCGTGGCGCGGTGGACGTGGCAGGTCCGCCCGGGGCGGAGAGAGCGGCGAACGGTCACGGCTGCTCCCCTCTCACCCGTCGCCTGTACGCTGACGGCGTGCAACGGTAATGCTGGACGAAACGTTTGTGCAGGTGGCTGGCGTCGGTGAAGCCCCAGTGCAGGGCCACACTCTTCAGCGGCGCGTCGGTGCGCACCAGTTCCCCGGCCGCGCCGTTCAACCGGTGCCGCAAAGCAAATTGACCGAAGCTGATCCCCATCAATTCGTGGAAGCTCTCTTGAAACCGCGTTCGACTCATGCCGGCTGCTCCGGCGGCCGCCGCGACCGAAATGCGACCGGCCACTCCAAGCGCAAGCTGTACGGCGCGGTCAATGCGCGCGTAGCCGCAGGCGGTTCCCTGCGGCGCCGAGGCAGGCGGCTGCCAGTCGCGGCACAGATGGACGAGGAGCTCGAGCATCTGCACGGCCGGCTCCGGAGTGAAGCGCGACCGGTCACGATCCGCCCCTGTGAGATGGCGGGCGCGTCGCCCTATGCGAAGCGGCTCCTGCGTGAGCGCCGGGCCGATTTGAGGCCTGTGCGCCGGCGCAACGGTGAATGGCAGCAGCCAACTGCGTCCAACCGGCGCCGGAATATTCAAGTGCATGAGGGTGGAGGGGTACGCCACGAAGACCGCCACGGTGCACGGGGCCTCGATCACCTCGCACCCGTGCGGCTCCCAGATCCCGATCAGCCACGCCTGGCCCGGGCTCAGATCCGCCTCCCAACCGCGATATCGCCGCCTCAGCCGACCGCTCAACACGACGCCGAGTTCCACGGCGAAATGCATGTCGAACGTGCCCTGCCCCACCCGATCCCACCCGTGACGCAGGCTCAACACCGGCATCCTTTCATCCACGCCGAATACAACGCGTCGGAACGGCTCGGCTGCCCATGCTGTGGTGTCGTCTGTCATGACGTGACCTGGGCCGTGCTGCCTGACCCGCACCCCACACGGCACGGATTCGTGGCACATCCGGGCGATACGGCAGAGCGCACGCGGTAGGCCGCGACGGCCCGGGGCGCGGCCCAAGCTCCACCGGCACTCCGGTCATACGCGGGTTCACTCGCGCCGGCACCCACCCCCGGCGTCACCCGGCCGCCCTTTCCTACAATATTCCCGGCTGAATATACACGCGACGGCCATGGATAATAATTACGCATGTCCATAGTCTATGCAACACCCGGTTTCATGCGAGGCAATAGTTGGGACAAAAATACACGAGCGGGAGACCTGAAGAATGAAACGGTTGAAGATTGTGGTGGTTGGGGCGGGAAGTGCATCGTTCGGGCGCGGGGCGGTAGCGGACATTCTGGGTTGCGAGGAGCTGCGTGAGTTCGACCTGACGGTTTCGCTGGTGGACATAGACGCGCCGGCTCTCGACCGGATGTATAAGCTCGCGCTGATGCTGGCCGAACACCATGGCGCCGACGTACGGATCGAGGCGGACGTGGATCGCACCCACGTGCTCAAGGGTGCGGACTACGTGATCTCGGCGGTATCGGCAAACCGCTGGGAGCTGTGGGAAAAGGATTACTACATCCCGTTCGCCTATGGATTTCGGCACGTGTTCGGCGAAAACGGCGGGCCGGGCGGCGCGTTCCACACCTTGCGCAGCCTGCACGCGATGGTACCGATCTGCCACGACATGGAGAAGCTGTGTCCGCACGCGCTGCTGATGAACTTCACCAATCCCGAGAGCCGGGTTTGCATGGCCGTCGCGCGCTTGACGCGGCTGCGCTCGGTAGGGCTGTGCCACGGCGCATTCCGGACACGCCGCGAAGTGGCGCGGGTGGCAGGGCTGCCTGTTGGGGAGGTGGACATCGACATCGCGGGCATCAACCACTTCCATTGGGTGGTGAACATGCGGGAGCGGGGCAGCGGCCGGGACCTGGCGCCGGAATTCGACAGCAGGATGGCGGCCTCCGACTGCGGGTTCGACGCCTTCACGCATCGCATGTGGCGTTTGTTCGGGCTTCTGACGTATCCCTCGCACAGCCATCCCGGCGAATACGTCCCCTTCGGCTATGAGCTGGCGGGGCCGGTGTTTCTGCGCTGGGGCATCGGGAGCGTCTGCCGGAACCCGTCCGATACGGCGGCGGATCGGCACTATGTGCGCGATCACACGCAGGGCGGTGCGTCCTACCAGTTGGCGTGCGCAAGTGCGGCCGAGAAGATCCGCCAGGTGGCTGAGCAGCGCGCGCCGTTCAGCCCGGCCTTGGCGAAGACCACCGAAGAGCTGGCCGTCCCGATCATCTGCGACATCGAACTGGACCGCAACCGCAAGGAGGTATCCGTCAACGTGCCCAACAGCGGCTGCGCGGTCGCCAATCTGCCGCAGGATGCGATCGTGGAGGTGCCGGCGGTGGTGAACGCCGAGGGGATCCATCCCGTGAAGGTCGGCCCGTTGCCGGAAGCCATTGCCGCGATGTGCCGGTTGCAGATTTCGATCCAGGAGCTGCTCGTTGAGGCGTACGCCCGCCGGTCGAAGCGGCTGTTGCTGCAAGCTCTGCTGCTCGACCCCGTCGTGGACAGCGCGACCCGCGCGGAGGAGATGATGGAGCACATGCTCCGCCTGCAGTCGGACTACCTCCCGGCGCTGTCCTGACGCCCGAAACGGGAAACCGGGACCTGTTCCCGGCGCCGGAGAGGCCGCGCCCGTGTTTACTTGCGGGCGGGGCTGTGCTACCGTTCCGGCATGCGCCGGGAGGACGAGGCAAGACGCGACCGCGCTGAGACCGAGGCCAGCCGCGACCGTGCGCCAGCTTGGCTGCAGGGACCGGCTTATGCGCCGGTTTGTCTCTTCCTGATCGTGCTGGCCACGCTGCTCGTGTATGCGAACACCTTTCGTGCTGCGTGGCATTTCGACGACAATTCGCATATTCTGCAGAGCCGGCGCCTGCGGGATCTCGGCAATTTCTGGCCGCCGTCCGGCACGCGGTATGTCGGCTACCTCTCGTTCGCGCTCAACTACCGGTTCGGCGGGTTGAATGTCGTCGGGTATCACGTCGTCAACACGGCGGTACATGCCGTGAACGGGGTTCTGGTCTGGTGGCTGGTGCTGCTCCTGTTTCGAACGCCGCGGCTGGCTGGCGCCGCCCGCGCCGGCACGCCGCGGCTGGCGGCCCTCACGGCCGGCCTGCTGTTCGTTGTGCATCCCGTGCAGACGCAGGCCGTCACGTACATCATCCAGCGGTTCGCGTCGATGGCCGCCCTGTTCTACCTGCTGTGCGTCGCCCTGTATGTGAAAGCCCGGCTTTCCGCGTTCGAGGGCCGGCGGCCCCGGGCGGTTCTGTGGCCGTACCTCGCCGCGCTGCTCGCGGCGCTGCTGGCCATGGGCGCAAAGGAAATCAGCGTCACGCTGCCGGTTGTTCTGGGCATGTGTGAGTGGGTGCTGTTTCGCGCGGCGCCGGACAGCCGCGCGGGGCGCGCGCCCGGCCTCAAGCGCGCGGCGTGGCTTGCGCCGTTCGTTGTGGTATTGGTCGCGATTCCGCTGCAGTTCCTGTCGCGGGACGGGCATTCGGAAGGTGTCGTGAGCGAGCTGCAGGAACTGACACACGAGACGCTGGCCATCTCCAGAGCCAGCTATCTCATGACGCAGCTCCGGGTGCTCGTCACCTACCTGCGCCTGCTGGCGCTGCCGGTGAAGCAGAACTTCGATTACGACTACCCGGTCTATCGGAGCGTGCTGGCGCCGGCCGTATGGTTGTCGTTCATCCTGCTGGCAGCCCTGTTCGGGTGGGCGCTGGCCGTGTTGTTCCGCACGCGCAGGCGGCCCGCGGCGTGCCTGACTCTGGCGGCCATGGGGATAGTCTGGTTCTTCGTGACCTTGTCGGTGGAATCGAGCGTCATCCCGATCCGGGACGTGATCTACGAACATCGGCTGTATCTGCCGGGGTTCGGCGTCGCCCTGGCTTTCGCGGCGGGGGTCTTTCATCTGCTGGCGCGGCTGGGGGTGAAGCGTGTGGTACCGGCCGCCGCGGGTGTGCTGGCGTTCACCGTGCTCCCGCTGGGCGTTGCGGCGCACGTCAGGAACAGGGTCTGGCGCGACGAGTTGACCCTGTGGTCAGACGTGGTGGCGAAGAGCCCGAACAAAGCCAGGCCCCACAACAACCTGGGTTTTGCGCATGAGACGTCGGGTGCCGTGCAGGCGGCCATGGCGGAGTATAGGCAGGCCCTGGCCCTGCGCGAAGACTATGCGTTGGCCCACTACAATCTGGGCAACATCTACGAGAAACTCGGGCGCAACGAGGCGGCGATGGACCAGTATGAGACGGCCTTCAGGATCTTCCCCGGCTATGCGCAGGCGCGGAACAACGCGGGTGTGCTGCTGTGCAGGAAGAAGCGGATCGAGGAGGCGATCGCGCATTTCAAGGCGGCTGTCGCGCTGCGCGCGGACTACGCGGACGCGCACAACAACCTGGGCAGCGCTTACTACATGCAGGGCGCTGTCGACGAGGCCATCGCCGAGTATCGGATCGCCGTCGCGCTGAATCCCTCGTTTCTCGAGGCCCACTACAATCTGGGCGTGCTGTACGGGAAGAAGGGGCTCCGCGACGAGGCGGCAGCGGCGTTCCGGACGGCCCTGCGCGTGCGACCGGACCACGCGAAGGCGCGTCAGATGCTGGAGGAACTGGACCGGCCCGCAACGCCGTGAGCATCCTGTCCGCCGCGCAAGCAGGCCAGGCGTCCTCGCCTGGCCCGCCACCGGCCGTGCGCGGCCGAGGACGACCGCGCCACTCAGACACGCGCGAAAGCGTGCATCGGACGCAGACTCCAACCCAAGTAGGCCAGGCGTCCTCGCCTGGCCCGCCACCGGCCGTGCGCGGCCGAGGACGACCGCGCCACTCAGATACGCGCGAAGGCGTGCATCGGGCGCAGACTCCAACCCAAGTAGGCCAGGCGTCCTCGCCTGGCTCGCCACGGGCCGTGC
>JAFGHX010000338.1 GCA_016929905.1 Kiritimatiellia bacterium | reverse complement strand
ACCCGGCCCGACTACGCGAAGAAATGGCTGCTGCACACCGCCGAGAAGCCGGAGCAGGTCGGCCCCGGTACGTGGCGCGCCACGGAGGGGGACGGCACGCTCTACGTGAGCATGCTCGAGCCACAGGGGGCCGGAGTGACACTCGTCGGCGGGCCTGGCCGTGAGTTTGAGGTGAACGGCAAGAATTTCCCGCTATCCAGGAAGTTGCCCGCCGGTAACGTACCCGGCGCCTGGCGAATCGAGCTGGAGCCGCCGAAGCCGGCGGAGCGCGACCTGTTCCTGAACGTGCTCATGCCTGTGGACAAGGACCAGGCTTCCATCCCGGCCGTATCGCGGATGGAGACGGCCAACATGCTGGGCGGCTTCATCCAGGGCGAGCGCGGCGAGCCCGACACGGTTGTGTGGTTCGCCAGAAACGGGGACGTGCTGGGCGCCGGCGAATCCCTGAGCTATCGCCTCCCGGAGAACGGGGAGACCCGGCACCTGATCGCCGATCTGCCGGCGAACGTGGAGTACGAGGTGCGGCTCGACGGCAGGCTGCTCCATACCCGGCGGACGCAGGACACAAGGACCCAGGAGGGCGTGCGGAAGAACCTCGCGCCGTCGAGTTCGCTTTGGTTCGCGACTCCTGCCGACGCGGACCGCGCGATCAGGATTACGCCGGTCCGGCCTTGATGTCGGGGGGCGCGGCGGATGGTCTCGTGCATTTCGCGACAGACAGGTCTGAACCCGACGGGAGGCCAAGGGCACTTATGCTGAGGAGGTGGTGCGAATCCGTGCCTTTTTCGCGAAAGATCGTTTAGACTTGGCCCGTTGAAGACGTATATGGGCAGGGGTTAGAGGGGTTAGGGACAGGCTTTGGCCGCCAAGCAGACGGCCACGTTGACTCGAGCGTCAGTGATAGAATTGATAAGGCCTTGGGTCGCAGACCCGGGTTAAGTCAAGGGGGAGATGGGCGATGAGAAAGCTCCACATCTCGTCCTGCCAGCCGCAAGCCGGCGCGCCGCGGCCGCCGCACCGGCCTATTCGCATGCTTTCCCGATCCTCACTTCGTCTCGCGTTCTGTGCCGGTTTGTTTGCGGGGTCAGGGGTCGCGGTTTCCGGCGCCGGGCCGGCCCCGGGCGAAAGCAAATACTTGGTTCCCGTGAGCATTCCCGCGTTCGACAGCGGGAACCCCGCGCACTTTCGCATCACCCCGACCAACAACGGCTGGTCGAAGATCAACGACCCCGCCTATCGCCGCTTCTATGTGGAGCCGGGCGACTACCGGCATCTGGGCGCCATCCCAATCACCCAGACTGGAACGGAGAGCGCCCCGCGGACGATCAGCCTGCACAACGGCAACGACCTGCACCCCGGCAAGCTGCCGCGGGCCGAGCACGCCAACGTGATCCTCCAGTTCCAGGGGGTATCGCACTGGGTCGTCGATCGCATGTCGTCGCTCGACCACAGTGACGGTGTCGGCATCCGGGTCATGCCGGTCAGCAGCGATATCGTCTTCAACCGGCTCTACATGACCAACTTCCACAACGCCGTGTATGTGCTCAGCGGCACGAGCAACGTGAATTTCACTCGCGACATCACGATCCAGAACTCACGTTTCGACGGCATGTCCCGCCGGGGGATCAACGACGACGGCGTAGCCGTCTTTCTGCACGGTAGCGATTGGGCCGGATTTCGTCGGGTACAGGATGTTCACATTCTCAACAACGAATTCATCAACTGCAACGACGCCATCCAGGCGATCCGGTTTCCCGACAAGGAGCCCAAGCAGGTGGTGGACTATCAGGGGCTGCTGATAGACGGCAATCACCTCTATGTCGACAGCAGTGTCTATACCGACGGAGCGGGGAACCCGGACCCGGACGGGGACTGGGCGCTCACGGAGAACGCGATCGACCTCAAGGGCGGGTCCCAGAACCCGGCCAATCCGGTCGTTGTGATGAACAACACCATGTGGGGCTGGCGACGCACCGACACGAACGGGGGTGGGTCCGGCAGTTGGGGTGCGGCCGTCGTGTGCCATTTCGGGGTCTGGAACGTGCGGTTCAGCGACAATCTCGTCTTCGACAGCGCCCGGGGCATTGTGTTCGGCGACAAAGCGGATGAGCCCTATAGCGGCACGAACGTCGTGATGTCAGGCAATATCCTGGAATCGATCGGCGACTTCTGGACCGTTACCGGCGAGCCGGTTGGCGGCTACTACTCCAATACGAAAGGCCTCAGCTTCACGGGCAATGTGCTGGTCGCGAACAATCAGCCGGTGGCGACAAGATGGCTCAACCACAACGGCAGCGAGCAGAACATGACGGTGGCCGGGAATACGATCATCGGCAACCTCAAGATGACGGGGACCCGCTCAGCCAGTACGGTGGTGACCAACAACCTCTACTACGGCTGCACGCCGCAGGAACCGGGCGATGGAACGGTGTGCGGCTCGGCAGCCGATGCGCGCATGAGCGACCTGGTCTTCGTGACGGACCGCTTCTCGAACAATCCGCGGTCGATCACGGTGCCGGGGGTCCTGCCCGTTTCGCCGCCGGCCGCGCCCGCCAACCTCACCGCGCGCGCGGCCGGCTCGACGCGCATCGCGCTCGCTTGGGCGGACCGCAGCGGTAACGAGACCGGCTTCAAGATCGACCGCCGCCGGAGCGGGACCACGCCCTGGGTCCGCATCGCGACAGTCGCCGCGAACAGCTCGGCCTATTCCGACACGGGCCTGCCGCCGGGCACCAAGTTCTACTATCTGGTCAAGGCCGCCAATGCCGGCGGCAACTCCGCCTACGCGAACAAGGCCGACGCCGCCACGCTCGACGGCGTGGCGGGTGAAAGCGTGTGGCGCTATCGCAAGGGCACGGCCGAAGCGTCCAGCCCGCCGTACGCGTGGCGCCTGCCCGGCTTCGACGACTCCGGCTGGGCCGAGGGCCGCGGGCCGATCGGCTACAGCGACCACGAGGCGCCGCTCGGCACGGAGCTGGCCGACATGCGCGGAGGCTATTCGTGCGTCTTCCTGCGCCGCGCCTTCACCCTCGCGCAGCCCGCGGCCGTGAGCGGTCTGGAGCTGCGCGTCGCGTACGACGACGGGTTCGTCCTGTGGATCAACGGCCGCGAAGTGGCGCGCGTGAACGTGGCCGGCCCGCCCGCAGACGCCGTGCCTCATGATGCCGTGGCCGACGCCAACCAGAACAGCACATGGACGACCGCCCTGGCCGGCGCGAACTTGCCGGACCTGCACACGGGCCTGAACGTGATCGCCGTGCAACTGCTGAACCGCTCGCTCAGCAGCAGCGGCGACTGTCTCTTCGACATGGAGCTGTCCGCCGTCGTCCGCTCGCTGTCCGTTGCGGCGGATTCCGACGGGAACGCCATGCCCGACGACTGGGAAGCCGCCCATCTGTCCGAGCTGTCCGACCCGTCCGACTTGTCCGACTCCGGCGACCCGGACGGCGACGGGCTGTCGAACCTGGAGGAGTACATTGCCGGAACGGATCCGACGGATGAGACTCGAAACTTGAAACTTGAAACTGAGCTTCAGAACGGGCAAGTCGTGGTCTCGATCGAGACTGTAGCGGCATCCGGGCCGGGCTATGAGGGGTTGAGCCGCCACTATACGCTGGAGTGGCGAGCCGGGCTGGACGCCAGCTCCGAATGGGGGCCCCTGCCCGGCTACGAGGATATCATCGGCGCCGGCCAGACCGTCCGGTATACGGCCGACAGTCCCGCCCCCCTGGTCTTCCGCGCCAGAGTCTGGCTTGATTGACGGCCGATCTGCCACGGATGCCGGGCCCGCGACGGAAAAGGCCGCTTGCGGGGCTTGGCGGCACTGCCATCTGCCCTCCGTCCTCGTATTCCCGCCTGTATCGGCACAATCCTGGCCCCCTGCCGGATTTCCCTGTCCGGGAACAGCGCTCGGCGGATATCTTTATTCTGAAGATTCCCTGTCCGGTACGGGCGTTTCGCGGGGTCCATCCAGATAGAGGAGCCCATTCGGTCATGGACAGCGCAGAGCCAGTCAGTGATGCCGAGCTGATATCCGACTACGTGCGGAGCGGGTCGGAGGACGCGTTCAAGGCCCTGGTGCAGCGGCATTCGGCGATGGTCTTCGCCACGTGCCGGCGGGGCCTGGGCGGAGATGCCACGACGTTGGCCAAGGCCCAGTCGGCGCTGAATACCTTTCGTGGGTTCTGGTTTATCTTGGCCTGCGACGTCGTGTAGACAGGAACGAAATCAAACAAGTAGTTCTCCTCGGCCAAATGAGCAAGAGCAGAGAGTTGCCTCTTGTTTGCCCTGACTTGCATGCCGGCAAGAGCATCAGACATCCTCTTGTGCGTGTACGCACCGGTGTTGTTCTGAAGAAGCCTGAACACATAGTGCCTCACAAGCGCCGGGTCCGCGGCGTCGCTCTTCTCAATGAAGTCGCTCGCAAGGATTGTGGAGCAATAGGTCTTCAGAAGGGATGTGCGGTCCCGGTCCGAGGACAACTCGTGCAGACCAGGGAAGCTCCCCCAACGAAGGTACTGCTCGAAGAGCCGCCCGACAACGGCTCGCGCCTTCGGTATCCATTTGACCGGGTCGGTGTCTGCGCCGTGCCAGCGACAGAATTCCAGAAACGAGAGGGGGTAGATATGTGCGGCGATCGACTTGCCTCGAAGCTGTCGGTCCACTCGTTCAGGCTCTTCCTGACGCCCACGAGCGTAGTCACCATATCTTTGAAGAACCGGATGTCAAAAAGGCGCTCCAGATAGGGCGGAACACCGTCATCCCGGAACTCCTGCAGTCTGGCCCGTATCAGCGCATGGTTGCTCTCAGTCATCTCGAATGCTCTCCAAACAGCACCCTGTTGTGCAATATATAGGCGCGCGGTCAATGCCTATTGTGGTTAGATAGGAACATATTCTGCGCTTATTTTGCGACTTGGGAGGGGGTGCGGCACATTTGACCGTGGACAGCACCGGATCCAGGCGCGCGAGCAACGCGTCCCGCAGCGTTGCGCCCCCGAAATACCAGCCGCGGCGCGCCGCGAAGCGCTTTCTTCCTCCTTTTCGGTCATTTCCCTGTCACAATCCGGCGGTCCGTGTCTCTGTAAGATTTGGAAGGGTGTGATCCATGCCGGAATTGGAGATCTACGAGGCGCTCGTTCGTGAGTTCGAGCCGATGCGGCGCGGCTACGTGGCGTCGCTCGTGCGGGACCGGTCGTTCCCGGAACACTTCTACAGCAACGAACACCCGGTCGGCCCCGAATGGCGCGAGGTGGTTCTGCATGCCAACGACCTGAAGCCGTACCGGCGGGAAGGGCCGACCCGCGATCTCGTGCCCGGGCTCGGCATCACCGGGTTGGACATTCACGGGTTCGGGGCCGACCGCCTGTTCGTGGATCGGTACGAAATCAGGGCGGTATCGCGTCAAGGCGCGCGTTGAGCTTGTCGGTAAAGACAAGGTTGAACCAAAAGAGAAGGAGACGAATCCATGCGACGAATCGGATGGCGTACGGCGGGTGTGATCGTGTGCTGTCAAACCACACTCCTGTTCGGCGTCGCCCGCGCGGCCACGCACACGGCGGCGAGCTGCAGTCGGGCCGATGTGCAGGCGGCGGTGGACGCGGCCTCCGACGGGGACACCGTGCTGATTCCCAACGGCACGGCCACGTGGACGAGCGGCGTGACCGTCAACAAGGGCATTCATCTGAAGGGCAGCGGAGGCGGGCGGGTCGAGGGCAGCAGCTCATCGAGCCTGGCCATCGGCACGGGGAGCAAGTCCTTCTCGATCCGGCCCGGTTCCGTCGTCTCGGCCGGCTTCACGGTCGGGGAGACGGTGCGCGCCGTCTACAAGGCCAGAGGCGCCAACTACATGGAAGGCACCGTCGCTGCCTGGGACGGCGCGAACCTGACGCTGAACGTGACCAGTACGGGTGGAAGCGGCACATACGCGGCGTGGACCTTCGTGGTGGCGGCCGGCACAACCATTCGCACCGGCGCCCAGATCGTTCTGTTCACGCTCCACGAGAACGCCGGCCACCATGTCGAATTGAGCGATCTGCATCTGATCGAAAGCGCGGACGCCTTGTCCCTGGTCGAGTGCTTCCCCACGGCGGGCGGGCGGCAGCTCCTGCTGCACGACATCCGGTATACGATCGACTACTGCGCCGCGTTCGACTTCCGGATGAACGGCGCCGTCCTCTGGCACATCTACGGCGACGCGGGCTTCGACTTCGCCAAGGGGACGGTATTCGGCGTCGTTCGCATCAAGTACAACGGCGCCGCCGGCGCGTGGAACGCGCTGAATTCGATGGGCGCCGCCGATGTGGACGGCGACAAGAACCTCTATGTCGAGTCGAGCTACTTCTGCGGGCTGGGCTCGACCGATTGGGACGACAACGCGCGCGGCGTGTTCCGACACAACGTTCTGGACAACGCCAGCGCGATGTCGCATGGGGCCGACACCAGCTACATCGGCGGGATGCATGTCGAGTACTACGACAACCTGTGCATCTTCGACAACCTCGGCGATGACACGATCAATGCCCAGTGCTTCTTCGAAAGCCGGGGCGGGACCGGGATCATTGCCGACAATACGATCCCGGACATCGCCTCCTCGGCGTGGGGCAACAAGCCCGAAATCAAGCTGCAGATCCAGGTGCTGGATCGCAACGCCGGACTGTTCGGGTTGTGGGGGCAGGGCGTTGCCGGCGCCCAGTATCCCGCGCCCCGCCAGGTCGGCATGGGCCATGCCAACAGCGGGTACACCAACCATAGCGTGACCTTCGCGCATCCGAACGCGGATCTGGCGAGCGGCTTGGATAACAACAGTCCTCCCATCTACCTTGGCGACCTGTGCCCGTGGTATCAATGGGGCAACACGGGCGGCGGGAACCTCGCCGCGCCGGGCATCATGATGTCGGGGTACAACCAGGGAACGCCCGACGACCCGGCCGACTACATTCAAGTCGGGCGCGACTGGATCAACGGCGTGAAACCCGGCTATGCGAAGTACACCTGGCCGCACCCGTTGCGGAACGATGCCCTGCCGCCCCTGCCCGAAGGCCCGGGTCTGGCGGCGGCGTATCCGACCGACGCGGGCATTGCCGGGCATGCGGACGTGATCTTTGCCGACGACTTCGAATCGTACGGAGCGGCAAGCGAGTTGACCACGCACTGGGACGAAGCCTACCACCTGCAGAATACCCGGATTGCCACCGAATCGAACAAGGTGTTTGCCGGAAGCAAGGCCCTGGAATTCAGCGTGCCGGTCCAAACGAGCGAAACCTCCAATACGGCCATCAAGCACCTTGACCCGACGGAGGATGTACTCTTCCTGCGCTGCTATACGAAGTTCGATCCGGGCTTCCTCACCTACAGTTCGAGCCACAACGGACTGGGTATTCAGGCCAACTATTCCGGGCCCGGCATACCCGCCGACGGCACGAACAAGTTCTACGTCGGGCTGGAGAACAGCGGCACATCCGAACCCCCGCCCGGTCCGACGCACCTCTATGTGTATCATCCGGAACAGCGCGATATCTGGGGCGACCACTGGTATCCCGACGGCCGCGTCGTCCCGTTCGATTACCTGCCCGGCGATTACGGCCCGGACTTCGTGCCGCGTCCGAACTTCACGCCCGAGCGCGATCGCTGGTACTGCATCGAGCTGATGGTCAAGGCGAACACACCCGGAGAGCGCGACGGGCGAGTCGCCTACTGGATTGACGGGAACCTGGCCGCGGACTTCCCCAATATCCGGTTGCGCGACGTCGATACTCTGAAGATCGACAAATTTCATATCGGCCTGCACATCAACGGCGCCACGACCCGCGTGAATACCAAGTGGTACGACAACGTGGTGGCCGCGCGATCCTACATCGGCCCCATGGCCGGCGGGACGCCGGACGAGACGCCGCCGACGGTTGCGCTGAGCGCGCCGGCGGGCGGGGCGACGGTCTCGAATACCGTCACCGTCTCGGCGACCGCCTCGGATAACGTGGGCGTGGTGGGCGTGCAGTTCAGGCTCGACGGCGCGAACCTGGGCGCGGAAGACACGAGCGCGCCCTACTCGATTGCCTGGAACACGTT
>JAFGHX010000337.1 GCA_016929905.1 Kiritimatiellia bacterium | reverse complement strand
GCTCAACGGCGGGGCGCGGCTCGACCGCGAGTTCGCGACCGGCACGCGGCGCGTGGACCTGTGTGTCGGCTACGCGGGCCGGAACTACCCGGTCGAGCTGAAGCTCGTGCGCGGCGCGAAATCGCGCGCCGAGGGCATCGAGCAGCTCGCCGCCTACGCCGAACGGCTCGGCGCGCCCGAGGCCTGGCTGGTGCTGTTCGACCGATCCGATCGCGCATGGGACGAGAAGATCCGCTGGGAGACGCTCGACCGGGCCGGCCGCGCGCTGCATGTGGTCGGATGCTGAGGGCTCTTTGCGCTTCACCCAAAGCCGCCGCGCCGCGTCACGCCGAGACCATGGCTTGGCGGAATCGGATGTCGAGAGTCTTGTCGTCTTCTTCCATTTGAACCCCTCTCCGTCTTTCGCCGACTCCGAATCCACGAAGTCCGTATTGCCGATCTCGATTGTGACGGCGTTCACGTCGGCAAAGGTGTAGCGCGCATCGTATCCGTTCCAACCCGCCGCGGAGGAGGGCGCCGAATACGCATGGCGGGTGCGGGACCCCACGGCCTCACTCCGACATCTGGCGCTCGTACCATTCCTGGGCGGGCAGTTTGACGAGGTCGCCCGACTCGAAGTCGTCCACATCCGCTCCGAGGCAGGGCCAGGGCTTGTGCTCGGGCCAGAAGTGGGGCGGTTTGTCCAGGTAGAGAGAAGGGGGTATCCGGCAATCCTTCCATTCGGGCGGTGCTTTCAATGCTTCCACGTTGTCCTGCATGACGGTTGTGGGATTGGGCGTGCGCAGTACCAGTCCCCAGCAGTTTGCCCCGTCAGGATTGTTCTTGGCCCAGTCGGGGACGATGTCCGGCCGTGTGTCTCGCACAACATTGCGTTCCAGCCACATGTTGGTGGTCTGCTGATCGAAGTCCTTGCTGTTGCCTTTTTCGTACTGCGAGAATGGCGTGCCGTATATGGCAAAGCACGTGTTGCCGATCACATTTATCCGGTCGGCTATGAAGGGCGGCTTTTGGCTCGTGTTGTTCTCCGTCTTGAAATGCCCCTTGGCGCGTAGACGGTTTCGGAAAAGCGTATTCCGCGGGCCCTGCTGCCCCCAGTAATTGTCGAAGCACACGGACGCATACGCGTCATTGCCTTCGACGAGATTCGAGTGTGGGTAATGGCCATGGAAGAAAATGCCGTGCGAGCGCTTCCTGCCGACGTGGTAGTTGTATGCATACACGTTGCCGTTTGCGCCGCAGTCGAGCTTGACGGAGATGAACAAGTCGACGAAGACGCTGTTCCATATCAGGTTGTCTATCGCGCCCCATCCGCAGACAACGGAGTAGTTGTTGTAGGCGCGGGCTTTTGTCTTGGTGCGTTCGGCGAAGAGCAAGCGCTCGAAGAGGCAATTTTCGACCGTATTTCGAGCGCTGTCGCGGAAGGAAAGATGGTACCGGTGCCCGTTGTAGAAGAACACGTTCCTGGCCCAACAATTCACGGCACGGTCGAAGGCGACGATCGGGATGTACTTGTCCTCGCTGTCGTCATCGTTCATGACCTTGAGATCCTCGAGTCCGGCGTTCACGATCGGGTCCATCCGCAGCACGTGCACGCCGAGCGCGGTGTTGAATGCGTGCCGCAGCGGGCGGTCCATGCTGATTCTGTTCCCGGCCTTTGCGGACACCTTGAAGACGTGCGTCATCGATGATTTGCCCTTGGCCCACTGTGCGCGATGCTGGACGTAAGCGGGATCGTGAGCATTCAAGCGCAAACAGGCAAAGTCGCCCACACACAGGCCGGCCGCATCGGTGAGTGTAATGTGCGTGGTTCCACGCGGCAGCGCGGTGTCTGTGACTTCGATACGCGGTCCGAACGTGCCCACGACGTGCACCGCAGCCCATCCTGCGCTTGGGTGCGGACGGCCTTTGTCGCCCGTGATGACGGTCTTGTGCATACCGGCGCCACGCAGCACCACGTTGGGCTTGAGCACAATGCTTGTCTTCAGGCAGAACCGGTATGTGCCCCGCGGCAGGAACACCACCTTCCGGCCGCCGTCCTTTGCGGCCTGTGCGATGGCGGCATTGATGGCTCTTGTGTCGTCCTTGCCGTCGTTCGGTTTTGCGCCGAATTCCGTAGCGTCGATCACGGGCCATCTGCTGGTATCCGGTATGCCTCCCGCGATGCCCGGGTCCCACACCGGGACGCGTTCGGCGGAGATCTTGAGGTCGCCCAGATCGCGGGCCACGGAGTTCTGAGGCCGGACGAGGCCCGCCAGACTCAGGACAACGGCGGCCCAAACGACGATCTGAAGTCTCATGCCACTGTTCCTTTCCGACAGGCGGGCTGAGGTGGCCCGTCAACTGTTCGCTGATAAGAAATCGCTTTCGTTGGGCGCTACTTGCGCAGCAACGGGAGGCTGGCTTGGCTTCCTACCTGCCTCGCAGACTGCGGTCGAGCAGTTGTGTCGTAGCCCCGCGAAAGATGAACAAGGGATATGCGATCCACCAGGCTACGGCGAGAATCGCGAAATGCGTTTTAACAGACTGGATGGTGAATGCGACACTGGCGTTTTGCATCTTGTCTCCTTCTGCCCGCTCGGCGCGGGTCGGCGCGCCGGCGGCCACGCGGGTGACGTCGGCCTTGACGTCCCCGGCGCGTTGGTAGCGCCGGTCCGGCTGCTTTTCGAGCGCTTTGAGGACGACGTCATCGAGCCGCACGTCGATCCGGACCCTGCGGGACGGCGGCTCGAACACGCCGAGGGGCAGCTCGCCGGTGAGCATTTCGTAGAAGACCACGCCCAGCGAGTAAATGTCGGCGCGGTGATCCACCCGAGCGACGTTCTCGATCTGTTCGGGCGCCATGTAGTGCGGCGTGCCCATGACGGCGTGGGTGGCCGTCATCGCGCGCGCCGGGGCATGCGGGTGCGTGATCTTGGCCAGTCCGAAGTCGGCGATCTTCAGGTTGCCCCGGCGATCCAGGAGGATGTTCTCCGGCTTGATGTCGCGATGGATGATGCCGGCGGCGTGCGCGTACTGGAGCGCATCGCAAATCTGGGGCACGTAGCGCAAGGCCGTTTCGGGGGTCAAATGCCCCGCCTTCAGCGCCTCGCGCAGCGAGACGCCGTCCACGTATTCCATGACGAAATAGAAGAGCCCGTTATCCTGCCCGAAATCGTACACCTGCACGATATTCGGATGATTCAACGCGGCCAAGGCTCTGGCCTCGCGCAAGAAACGCTCCGCGAACTCCGGGGCCTCAACCAGCCGGGGCGACATGATCTTGACGGCCACGGTTCTGCCGAGGTCTTTCTGCGTGGCCTTGTACACGAAACCCATCCCGCCCTGGCCGAGGAAGGCCGTGATCGTCATGCCCTCGAGTTCGGCGCCGACCGCCAACGGCGGTTCGGGCGCGCCCGCCGGACTGTCCGCGGCGGCCGGACTCCCCGTGGCGGTCGTGGCGCCCGCGCCGATCAGGAACCGGGCCATACAGTGCGGGCAGGCCTCCTTGAGGCCCGGCGCCACCAGGGTCTCGAACTGCCGGCCGCATTCCGGACATGTCGTTTTCATGGAATGCCCCTTCTTTACCCTGATAAGAGGAAAACGCCCAAGGACGGTTACACGGAAAGCGCCGCGAACAACGCGCGGAGCTCCTCGACCTCTTCGCCGGGCCGCGAGGCCGTCTGCCGCAGTTCCTCGAGCAGAAGCTTCCGCAAGCGTTTCCTGCCACGGTGCGCCAGCACCTTGATATTGGCCTGCGTGGTTTGCAGTTCCGCCGCGAGCTGCGCATAGCGGGTATGGCCCTGCCGCTGGGCCTCGAGCACCCGCGCCTCTCGCGGCGCCTCCGCCTTGAGCCGGACGAATCCGCGCTCCAGCACGGTCAGGGCCCAGTCCTGCTCGAAATCGCGATTCGGGTCGAACCGCGGCTCCGCGGCCGCGAAGTCGAAATCGCGCGTTCGCTTGGCGGCCTTGCGACGGTCATATTCGTCGCAGAGGAAGTGCCGGAGCGCGGCCAGCAGGAACGTGCGGAACTTGCCCTTCGCCGGATCGATCGAGCGGAGCGCGTCGCGCCGCAGCAGCGACGCGAAGAAGCCTTGCGTCAGGTCCTTGGCCTCTTCCACGTCATGCCCGTTGCGCCGCACGTGCCAGTACACCGGCTTCCAGTACGACTCGATGAGGCGGCCCAGCGCGGCCCGGCGGGCCGTTTCCGAGCCGTGTTGCGCCCGGCCGATCAGCGTCCATGCCGTCGGCTCGAACGCCCGCCGGTCCCCGCCGATCGCCGTCTCGTTCCGATCCGGCCGGTGCATCGCGACCCTCCCATGCGGCATCTTGTCACGCCCGCCGCCCGGCTGTCAAACGCGTTGCGGGATCGAGACGCGTCGTGCCGCGTGGAATCGCCGATTCGACGACGGAATCACCGTTGCCCGGTCTGAGAGGTCTTGGCTTGTTCCTTCCGTCTGTCGTTCTCGATGATCTCGAGTAGTCTCGCGGCGTGCGGCATCACGAACTTCGTCTCAGTGAACTCCGTTCTCCATAACGATTTCGTCCAGTCGTGAGAGTACCATGCTGACAGTGCTACCCCCAGCCAACGCCCCAGGTCGTCGGTCACCGCAGTCCCGCTATCCCCGGGCATACTGAACGCCGTGCAGCGGACCCTCCGATACCTTCCGATGGTTTCTGATTCGCACTCGTCGATTCCAGTAACCACGCCGTGCGAAGCGCCGCCGTTCGCCGCAAGCCAACCGGCTCCCAGAAAGACGCCTTCCCCCATTTTCGGTGGAGACGCGCGCGGACTCAGGAATATCGGAGATAGAACATCCGCCTTGACTATCGCGAAATCGGCGATCTGGTCGGCGATTACCGTTCGGAAAGAGAGAATGGCCGGCTCCACCTTCCGCAGTTCGAAATGCACCGTGCAGAACGCAAGCCGCCCGTCCTGCTTCTCCTTGTTCCGTAGATTGTGCGCGGCTGTCGCGAAATAGCCATCCTGCGAAATCAAGACCGCGTGACCGCCTGTCTTCGGCCTAGCACCCTCACGAACGCCGAGCAAACAAACGAGAAACTTGGTGTGGCAATCACCATCCTCTTCGCATGCCACCCGTTCACCGTCGTTCTCGAGGATCACGCGCAGTTGGTCAAGATGCGTGCCGTGAACCAACGCAGCCGTATGTATAAGAAGATAGTCCCGCACATGCATGGATAGGCCTGGGTGCCGGCCCGAATCGTCCGCCGTTGACGAGACAGCCTCGATCTCGCACGCTTCGAAGGCACGCATTGACTCGGCTTTCTGATCGAGCGTAGGGGAACGCATAACCACGCAGCCGCTCAGGACCAGAACAAGAGCCAGGAGTATTGCCGGCGCACGGAACGCCGGAAGACGGTTCTCCGGGTCGGGGGAGGAAGAATCCCGATACAGGCGCCTCTGTGTCGGGTCGTGCGCGGCGATCGGGGCGCATCCGTGTTTCCGCCGTATCATCCGTAGTCTCTCACGTCCAGGTTCGGCGCTCCCAGCAAGAAGAACGTTTGCACGAACAGATGAACGTCCATAACGCGTGTACTCCAGGCGAACCCTTGGGGTCGCCGGCTCGGCGGGAAACGGCTTCTCAGCCCCCGCCTTCTCGCCACTCGCCGATATTGCGGGTCTGGGGGTCGAACGCGACGCCGAAGAGGCGGACGCGCTTGCCTTGCCCCTTGTACTTCGGCGCGTACTCGTTCGCGCGCGCCTGCTCGAGCGCGTCCTCAGCGGTCCCGCTCAGCTTGAACTCGAAGACGAAGACGAAGACGGTGTCCGCGGTCTGGGCGGCGGCGTCGATTCGGCCGCGATCGGTGCGGACCTCGGTCTCGATGCGTATGCCGAGCAGCGTGAATACGAGATAGAAGATCGTCTGGTAATACTTCTCCTGCTTGAGCTGGATATCGTAGGGCACGTTAGCGAAGAACACGCGGAGGGTCTCGAAGAACGCGTCCATGTCGCCCATGACGAGCGCCTCGCGGAGCTTCTCGCGATAGACCGGCGCGTCCGACGCGCGCACGCGCGCGAACCCTTGGATCAGGCTTTCCCGGAACGCTTCGCGCACCTCGCGATTCGGGTAGCCGACCCTGTACAATCCGCTCGCCTCGCGCCCGAGCAGCGTGAGGTATCCGGTCTGCAACAGGATCGTGACCGGATCGATGTCGCCGATCTCGAAATTCGACAGCGCCGCCTCTCCGACCAGCCGCCCGTCGTAGGCGCCGGCGTAGTCCCCGCTTTCGCGTACCAGCTTGACCAGGAACGTCGGCGTGCCCGTCTCGAACCAGTAGTTGCCGAATTCCGACTTCTCGAAGAGCAGCAACGTCGAGAACGGGTTGTAGACGGGCGCCGCGGCCGGGTGGAAGCGGTAGCCGTTGTACCATTCCCGGATTTTCGCCAGACACGCTTCCGCGCCGCTGCCCTCCGCCTCGGACAGCGCGCCGATCCGGTCCTGGAAATCGCGTTCCAGCTCGCCTTGCGTGTATCCCAGCACGGCGGCAAATCGCGCGTCCAAGGTGATGTCCTGCAGGTTGTTCAGCCCCGAGAACACGCTCATCTTGGCGAACTTGCTCACGCCGGTCAGAAAGACAAACCGCAGGTGCGCGTCGCCGGCCTTGAGCGTGGTGTAGAACCCTTTCAAGGTCTCGCGCATCTCGCTCGCTCGCGCGGGGTCTTCGATGTGATCGAGAATCGGCTTGTCGTATTCGTCAATGAGCACGGCGGCTTTTTTGCCGCTGTCTCCCAGAGCGGCCAGTGTTTCACGCAGCACGCCGGTATAGCCGGTTGCCCGCGGCGAGATTCCCTGGCGCGCGGCGAACTCGCGTACGCAGGAGGCGAGAAAGGATTCCAACGCCTGCGTGGTCGTGGTGCGCTCGCCGCTGAAATCCAGGTGCAGCACCGGATGCGGCGCCCAGTCGTATTCGAGTCCCGCGATCGCGAGCCCCTCGAACAGATCGCGGCGCCCCTCGAAAATCGCCTTCAAGGTGGTGACCAGCAACGATTTGCCGAACCGGCGCGGGCGGGACAGGAAGTAGACGCGGCCCTCGGCGAGCATCCGGTGGATGTAGCCCGTCTTGTCCACATACAGGCAGCCATCCCGGCGCAGCGTCTCGAAATCTTGGGTTCCGATGGGCAGCTTTTTCATCGCACGGATGATACATCCCGGCAAGCGGCGCTCCAAGCCAAAAGGGCAACAGCCGGCGCCCGTATCGCGCGGGAAGGCACCGCGACACGGCCCCACGCTATACCCGGCCAACGCTCCGCAAGTGTGCGTTGGGCCTGTTGAAGCCGCAGTCGGGCAGTGCGGAGGTGATGGGCGTGCCGGCGTGGGAGCTTGGCGCGGCAGAGAAGGCGAAGCTGGGCTACGTGCCGCAAGAGGTGAAGCTCTACGACTGGCTCAGCGTCTTAGACCTGTTGCGATATGTGGGCTCTTTCTATCCCGAATGGAACGCCGAGTTCATCGCCAGGCTAGCGAAGCGGCTGCGGATCGTCTCGGGCAGCCCGATGCCGGCCGACCTGACGGTTCCCGGCCTGCTGCACCGAGAGGTGAGCGGGAACGAGGCGCTTCTGAGCGTGCGCGGGCTGGACGAGAAGCTGGTGCGGGACATCGAGCAGCAGTGGTCGGCGAGCGTAGAGGTCAGGGACCTGAGCTTGGCAACGCCCGACGGGGCGAGCGTCCGGGCGCTCTGCCTGCCGATGAGCCGCTGATCATTCTGGATGAAATCCACACGTACAAGGGCTGGCGGAATCTGGTGAAGGAATGCAATTCTTGAGCCTGCGGAAGACTGTCATTGGCAAATGCGCCAAATGCCCGCAACCTCGTTCTGCATCCCCTCCGTGGTGAATCTGCCTCCGCTCACGCCTATTCTCGGATCAGGGGAGCGAACTCGCTGCTGGTCATCTGTCGCCGAATGCTGCATACTTATGGGGTGGACAGGGGGACAGAGGAGCCATGGGCAGCCCTTTGTCGGCGAAAAAGGGGGGGCATGAACGGAGTCTACGCCAAGACGAAGAGCCTGTGCCCGGTCTGTGCGGGGGAATGCGAGGCCACGTACCGGGAAGAGGCGGACGGGATCTTTTTGCACATTGAGTGCCCGGCTCACGGCGGAACGGTCGAACAGGCGGAGCGGGACGTTGGGTTCTTCAAGAAGTCCTACGAAACGGACTATAGCCCGCCGCCACCGCACCTGGTTCTGCCGGTCACCTACCGCTGCAACCTCAACTGCCGGTACTGCTACACGCTTTCGAATTCCGGCGGCCCGCTTCCCGAGGACCGGTCCATCGATCGTCTCTTGGAGATTACGCGTGAATTCCCGGGCAATGTGACCCTTATCGGCGGGGAACCCACGGTCCGGCACGACCTTTTCGACCTGATCCGGGCGGCTAAGGCGCAGCGTCCGGACCAGCGGCTGAGTCTAGGCACGAACGGACAACGGTTGCGGGAGTTGTCATACGTGCAGGCGCTCATGTCCAGCGGGTTGGACTTCGTATTTCTCTCCGTGAACGATGTGGCCTACGAAGCGTCGCCGCAGGTGCATGAGAACAAAGTCACGGCGCTCGAGAATTGCGCGACGCTTGGGATACCCGTCTGGCTGCACCGTACGGTCGATGCCATCGACCAACTCGACACGCTTCCGGTTCTGCTGGAGACGTATCGCAAGACGATCTTCCAGGTGACGGTTCGCGCGGTGAAACCGTTCGGCACCTCGTACCCGGCATCGGAGGTGTTTGTGTCGGATATGGCGTTCCATCTTGGGGTAGAGCATGATTGCCGCAAGGGGGTAAACCCGTTCAACCGGTTCGTGCGGCTGGCCGGCAAGAAGGTGAAACTTTCCTCGTGGACGAATGACCTGCCTCGCGTGGAACCCCTTGATTCGCGCTACCTCATCTCCAGCGACGTGATGACTTCCTTCCATCGCGGCATGCGCATGGATGAGGTTTTGCTCAGGCGAATGGTGCAGGGACGCGGCCGCCGGCCCCCGCAACCCGAATTCTTGCCGTGCAGCCGCTCGGCAACCGGACGCCCCCTCAACTTGCCCGAGGACTTGCTCGATTCCCCACAAGTTCCCCGCCTGTGCCCGGGCCGGGGCGACGCGCGCGCCCTGTTCCCATAAGCCGAGGTGGCGCAGGATGCGCTCGATCACCTCGCGGTCGTCGATCCGGGCCACATCTCGCTGTGCCATTTTGGACACAGAAGGGGATCTGCCTCCCAGACCTTCCCGAAGGTCCGCCGTAGCCTTGCGCGGAGGCGGATTGATCAGCTCGCGCCACTTGGCCGAGGGTATGCAGCGCGGTTTGTGTTCGGAAACGTCGCCTCCACGTGGCTGCGCAGCTCCTCGAGGATGTCCCGCTTCCGCCCAGCCTTCACCCAAAGCCACCGCGCCACTTCACCCACGTATTGCTCTATCGCCTCGCTCATGGGCTCCCTCCCGTGAATAGACTCACCGCCGTGGCGAAACCGCGCCACGTCGCTTTCCGTCGCTCAAGCTCCTCGGCCCCGCGCCGCGTCAGACGATAAACCTTTTCCCCCTTGACGCACCTACAGTTGTAAGCATATGATGCCTACAGTCGTAAGCATGGGAGGTGCGGGATGGGGAAGAAGCGAGAAGGGCGGCCGGCTCTGTCGCCGGCGCAGATGGAGATCATGAACGCGGTCTGGGCCCGGGGCGCGGCGAGCACGGCGGAGGTGTGGGAGGCGATCAAGGCGCGGCGCGCGGTGGCGCGCAACACGGTTTTGACGCTGCTGAACCGGCTGGTCGGCAAGGGGTGGCTGAGGCGCAAGCGCGCGGGGCACGGGTTTGTGTACGAGTCGGCGGCGGAGCGCACGGCCACGGTGGGCCGGATGCTGGACGATCTGGTCGACTCGGCGTTCGAGGGCTCGGCGGCGGGGCTGGTGATGAGTCTGCTGGACTCGGACCGTGTGGATGCGGATGAGGCGGCGCGGATACGCGAAGCGATCGCGGAACACAGACGCAAGGAAAGGAGCGGCCGATGAACATGCTGCTGAGCTTATGCCCGGGGCCGCGGGTCGCGTGGTCGCTCTTGCTGGCGTTGGCGCAGAGCGCGCTGGTTTGCGGGTTGGGGCTGGTCCTGATGCGATGGGCGGGGCCGCGCCGGGCGGCGTTGCGCCACACGATCGGCGTCTGTGCGCTGGTCGCCGGTGTGCTGAGTCCGCTGCTGGCCGAGGGCGTGCGGCGTGGCGGATGGGGGCCGGTGTGGCCGGCGGCGCCCGCCATCGCGCCCGCGGCGCGGCCGGCAGGCACGCTGAGGCCGGCGGTGCAGGCCGGGACGGGCGCGGCGGAGGCGCCGCCGGCCGAATCCGATCGCTCGACGGTGAGTGTCGGCCGGCTGCCGGTACGCGCTCGGCGGATGCTGGGCGGCGGTCTGTTCGCCGTCTGGCTGGCAGGCGTGCTGTACGGGCTTGGCCGATTGTTGCACGGCTGGGGTATGCAGACGGCGTATTGCCGGTCGGGCCGGCCGCTGGAGCGGAGCCAATACGGCGCGCTGTTGGCTCGCGCCGCGCGCGCGGCGGGCATGCGGCGTGCGCCCGAGGTCCTGTGGTCGAAGCTGATCGACCGGCCGCTGGCGGTCGGCGTGCTGAGGCCGCGGGTGCTGCTGCCGGTGGGGTTGGCCGAGGGCCTTTCCCCGGAGCGATTGGAACAGGTGCTGGCGCACGAGTGCGGACATCTGGCGCGCCGGGACTTGTGGGTGGGGCTGCTGCAGCGCGCGGCCGGCGTCCTGTTCTGGCCGAATGCATTGCTGCATGTTTTGAACCGGCATCTGGCCCGCGCGCGCGAAGAGGTTTGCGACAACGTGGTGTTGCTGTGTGCGGGCGCGGCGGACTACGCCGACACGCTGCTGAGCCTGGCGACCGGCATGCCGTCTGCGCATGCCGTGCCGGCGACCACGGGACTGTTGATGCCGAGTTGGCGGCTGGAGGAACGAGTGAAAGGGCTGTTGGCGGAAGGGAGGAGTATCATGACACGGACGAGTAGAGGCGTGGTGGCGACGGTGGGGATGGCGTTGCTGGCGGCGGGGGTGTTGGCCGGTTCGATTCGGCTCGAAGCGGAAGCGGCGCCGGCATCCGATGCGTCCGGTATCGACTGGGCCAAGGTCGAGCAACGGCGGGCCGTGGAGGACAAGCTGCGGACCATCCGGATGCCGCGTGTGGCGTTCGAGAACGCCGACATCAACGAGGTGGTCAAGGCTCTCGTGGTGGGGAGCATCGAGAACGATCCGGAACCCGTCCGCGAGAAGAGAGGCGTCAACTTCGTTCTCAAAGCCGCGCCCGACGCGCGGCGGATCACGCTGAAGACCGACGGCGCGCCGCTGCACCTTGTTCTCGCGCGCGTCTGCGAAGAGGCCGGCTTGACATACGGTATCGGGGACAACGTCGTCGAGCTCGCCCCCAAACCATCGGGTGAAGCCGTCCGTCGCAAACTGGAGTCCATTGTGATCCCCGAGATCAACTGGCGGCGGACCGCTTTCGAGGATGCGGTCACCATGCTGGAGGCGCTCGGCAAGAAACACGATCCGGAACCGGATCCCGCCCGCAAGGGGGTTCGCATCGAGTGCGCGGCGGACGTCTCGAACACAGCGCCGACGGTGACGACGGTGCTTCGCCGGATATCGCTGCTGGATGCCGTGAAGTATATTGCCCACCTGGCAGATTGCCGTTGGGTGATAGCCGGCAACGCCGTGAGGATTGTGAACAAGGACCAGCGTGCAGGGCCCGTATCGACGCGGGTATACAACCTGTCCGGTTCGGAGTGGAACAGCTTGAGGGATAATCTTGCCCACTATTGTGACGGGGACGACGAGATGGCACCCATCCGTTCGGACAGGTTTGGCAAGCGGAACGTCACGTCCTATTTCCGGAGTTCAGGGGTGCCGTTCCCGTTTGGAACATCGGCAACATGGGACAAGCGTGGACATTCTCTCATCGTCATCAACGAAACGGTGACCTTCGGCCATTTTGAGAACGTCCTGTTTCAGTACCGCCTTCCCGAGAAGGAGTGATCGCACGGGCGGGTCATGGATCATCGGCGGCGCCGGCTTGGAGGCGGGTTGGCCCCTGGCTGGTGGCAGCCCGAAGGCCAGGCTCCGTCGCGGCACCTTCAATGCCTGTGCCGCGCGAGTTCGGCGTGGCGGTCGTCGGCGGCCTGCAATTCCTGACCCAGCGCCAGAGCGCGAACGCCGGGTTCGAGGTGCTGGACAAGCCCGGCACCTACGGCCATGCCATCGCGACTCTGGCCGTGGCCGAAAGGAAGGTCGCACGTTTCCCAACATCCTCCGGGAAGAGCAGACGGGCGGCGTCACTCCGGAGCCTGTCGCCGACCGCCAATATCCCGGGATCGTGTACCCGTGGCCCTTCGCGTTCCGCTCTGAGCTCATCGCCGTTCACTCGAGCCACTTCGACATCGGCACGAGGCGGATGGCCCTTCGGGTGCCGTACCATTCGGCCTGTTCTTCACGTTCCGTCGCCGCCGTGAGGATGAGCAGGTCATCGCACGAGAGCGCTTTCGAGGCCCGCGGAAGGGAACGCACTTCGCGGTCGCGGGTCCCCGCGCCGCGCATGTTCCAGCAGACCTCGATGAGCTGAGCGACACGGCGCCCTTCCTTCACGACGAAATCCACTTCCTCGTTCCGCGCCCCGCGCCAGAAGAACACTTCGCACTTCCCTTCCAGTTGGCGCTTGTGAAGCATGACGGCCGCGATGTTCTCGAATCGCGCACCGGTCTTGTCGGTGAACTGGAATCCGCGCGCCGTGACGAAACCGTTGTCGATGCAGTACACCTTGCGGTTGGCCCGTGTCTGCTCCCGAAACCTGACGGAGTAGCGGGACAGCGAGAAGAAGAGAAGGGCTTCGCTCAGATGATGGAGGTATTTCTGGATCGTGTGAACGCTCCGAACCAGGGTCACCTCCATGAGCCGGTTCAGCGAATACTCGCAGGTCACATTGGCCAACAGGTAGCCGGCCAGGTTTTCGATGCCCGCGACAGAGCGAATGCGGTGTCGCTTCACAATATCCTTGTAGAGAATCGAATCCCAGAGTGTGCGCAGGTAGTGGATCCGATCGAGATCGTGGAAGAGCGGTTCCGGCATGCCGCCTTCTTCAGCATAGGTGCGCAGCCTCTCTTCCCTCTCCGGCCCGGTCACGGGACCCTCGATCGATGCCAGGTACTCCGCAAAAGAAAACGGAAAGAGTACGATCGGAATGTGTCGGCCGGTCAGGTGCGTGGCCAGCTCGCTGCTGAGCAGGTGTGCGTTGCTGCCGGTGAGGTACAGGCGATACCCCTGCCGGCGAAGGCGATTCACCAACAGTTCCCATCGCTCGATATTCCGTATCTCGTCCGGTAACAGATGCTTCGGCTTGCCGTAGACGGCATCGATCGCCGCAATCAAGCCGTCGGTGTCCTGAAGCCCCGTGAGACGCTCGTCGTCAAAATTGACGTAGCCGCGCGACGCTTCCGCGCCTGTCAAGTGCATGGCCAGAGAGGATTTCCCGCAACGGCGCGGACCCAGGATTACCCTGCTCAGATCATTGTCGCCCAGCCGCACGCCAAGCCGCCCCGTGGTCGGGCAGGAATGCCCGACCTACGTGATCAGCGCCACCCAGTAGTCCTCGGACGGCGCGTTGAGCGTGACGGCCGTGTCGGCCGACACCTTCTCCTCCTTCGCCCACGCGCTCTTCCTGATATCGAGCCAGCGCGCGGTCAGCTCGCCGGACGCCGCGGAGAGATCCACGGCCACACTGCCGCCGTTCGTGAAGTAGACGGCGTACTCGGCGCCGGGGTTCGCGGTGCAGTAGGCGCCGTTCTCCCGGCGGTCCGAAAGCAGGTCGTTGTGAGGCGAGCAGGCGAAGATGTCCAGCTCGGCGGTCAGCCTGCGCATGCTCCTGATATGAGCCTGCGAGCGCTCACTGAGCCCGAGCCCGAAGGGCGGCCGATGGAACCGGCTCGAGGCGCACCCCCCAATCGTGTTGCGCCAGAAACTCTCTTCCGCGCGGCGCGCCCCGCCGATGAGCTTGTTGTCGGCCCCGTAGATCTTCGTGTTGTTCATCGGGCGTGGTTTCTTGCGGAGATAGTCGTAGACGTATTGGCCGTTGACCCAGTTCTTCTCTCCATCGTGCGCGCTGTTCTGGGACGCCTCGAAGTAGGAGTAGATGTCCGGACGATCGAGCGACGGCTTATGCTGTTCGTGCGTGAAGTCCGGCTGCCAGAACATCTCGGTGCAATGCACGTGGCGGCCGGCCGCCGCGGCCTTCTCCTTGATGTACCGGGCCCAGTACCAGCCCCATTCGTGCGAGAACTGCGGGTGGATCTCGTTCGTCATGCAGTAGAGCACGTTCGGATACTGAAGCGAGTAGGAGAGCAACTTATCCACGAATTTCTGCTGGTAGCCCAGCAACACCGTGTCGTTGTTGACCGCGGGCACGCTCTTGAAGAAATCGTGCGGCGCCGTGCCGATGTTGCCGTAGAACGCCTTCAGCCGCGTGTTCGACTCGGTCAGGTTCTTGTTGTTGGCCGGGTTCCACGGATTCTTGTCGTAGAGCTGCATCCCGGGATGGTCCTTGAACCAGTTCACGTCGTGATGGTTGAAGTCGTGAAAAGCCCAGACCTCGATCTGCACGATGATGTCACGCTCGTTCGTGAGCTTGAGCAGCAACTCGAACCGGCGCCAGTGCTCCTCGTTCCACTGGTCCAGGTCGTACGTGTCGCCGACTCTCTTGAACATCCACGCGTCGCCCTCGTCCCGGCAGCTCATGACGTTGCGGATGTAGTTGCCGCCAACCGACTGGAGCAGATCGAGGTGTTCCTCCAGGTCGGGAATCTGGTGCAGGTTGTCCTCACGCGTCCCGCCCAGGAGCAGGACCGGCTCGCCCTTGTACTGCCAGTACCGTGGCTTCTTGTCGTAGATCTGGATGTCGGTCGCGTCGCTCATTGGTAACGGTTCTCCTCTCGTTGTGCGGCCAAGCCAGTGCCCTGTCTCGCGAATACGTCGATGTATGTGGAGGCCGTCCATTCACGCGCCAACCGTAACGTGGAAGAGTCCCGCGTTTCCATGCCCGGCTCCATTCGCGTTCACGCCGACGCCATGGCGGCGACGATCTTCTTGATCGCGACCATGCCCGGGTCGTCGAGACCAACGGACTTGTCCGCGAATATCCTGGCGCGGCCCTGCTTGCAGGGCTTGTCCTTGAAATGCCGGAGCGCTTCGTCAACCGCGGCATCGGCGAGCCGCGCGGCGCTGTCGCCGGGCTTCACATCGAGCAGGGCGATCCGGATCGCGTCCACGGCATCGAGAACAGTCTTTTCTCCCAGTCTGCTTCCGCCTCGCGCGGCCATCCTGTTCACGGCCGACTCGAGCATGGCCGGCAACTCGTCGATCGCGATCTCGGTTTGCCCCATCGCGTGTCTGGCCATGGCCATCAGGCCGGTCGCCAGCAGGGTGCCGTACGATGACGCTCGCGATTTCGTGATCGATTGCGCAACCAGCAGCAGCGCCTTACCCAGGTCTTGTGGCAGACCATCCATTGCGCTCCGGATCCGCGAGGCGGCCTCCGTCACCGTGATGCCGATATCGCCATCGCCGAGCTGCGCGTCTATCCTGTTGAGTTCGCCCGCGCATTCGGTCAGCCCGGCGCATACGGGCGCCAGGAGTCGTTTCAGGTCCTCGACCGTCATGGTTGTGCTCATGCGTTATCCGACCTTCCAGAATGCGCACTCGGCCGGCGCTTTCAGAAGCTCTCCCAGCTCCGGGTCGAGCTTGCACAGGGTCAGTGTGGCGCCGGCCATTTCCATCGATGTCGCATAGCGACCGACAAGCGGCATGACGATCTCGACGCCAAGACCCGCCAGATGGGCGGCGACAAAACGATACACGATGTACAGCTCTTCGAGAGGGGTAGCCCCCAGGCTGTTCACCAGGATCGAAACCCTGTCGCCCTCCGTCAGCGGCATGTCCTTAAGGAGCAGGCCGAGCATCTCGTCCGATATCTCGTCCGCCTTCTTCAACGCGCCGCGCCACACGCCCGGTTCTCCGTGAAGCCCCATTCCCATCTCCATCTCGTCCTCGGCCAGCGTGAAAGTGGGCGCTCCCGCCAGCGGAACCGTGCAGGGAGTGAGCGCCATGCCGACCGAGCGGCACGCATCGGACGCTTTCCGTGCGATCCGCGCGACTTCCGCCAGCGATGCTTTGGTTTGCGCTTTTGCCCCGGCGATCTTGAACGCGTAAATCAGCCCGCCCGTGCCGCGCCGCTTCGACATCTCATCCGGCGGCGCGCTCGCAACGTCGTCGGCCACCAGCACCGTCGTTGTCTCGATGCCCTCCAGCTCCACCAGCTCGCAGGCCATGTCGAAGTTCATCACGTCCCCGCCGTAGTTGCCATACAGGCAAAGCACTCCCGCCCCGCCGTCAACCGCGCGCAGCGCCTCCGCAATCTGCTCAACCGTCGGCGACGCAAACACGTCGCCTATCGCCGCCGCGTCCAGAAGACCACGCCCCACATAGCCCGTGAATACAGGCAGATGGCCCGAGCCCCCTCCCGTGACAATGCCAACCTTTCCGCCTGCCCCACTCTCAGGACCCGCGATCACTCGTCCGTCCGCTCCCTCCCGCCGGTAAAACTCCGGGTGCGCCGCACACAGCCCATCCAACATCTCATCCACATACGCGGCTGCCGAGTTCAGGATCTTCTTCATGACCGAATCCTTTCGTCATAAAATCTTTAATAAACCAGCGCCGACGAATATGGGCAATAGATAGGGCGATCAAGAACAAACGTCAAGATGCAAAACGAAATATCAGAAATATAATAAACTTTTTTGTTGCTTTTTACTAAAAGGCATATATGTTTTACTGAAACTGCGTGTTTCGATGGAGGGGGCAACATGGGAGTGACCATTCGGGATGTAGCGCGAGAGTCGGGTGTTTCGATGTCCGCGGTGTCCCTGGTTTTCAACAACAGGCCGGGCATAGGGCGGGAGACGCGGGAACGCATTCTGAGAGTGGCCGGCGAGCTCGACTATCGCAAGCGTATTCCGTTGGCCGGCGGCGGAGCGGTGCGGACGGTGCGATTTCTGAAGATCGCGCGTCACGGGCATACGGTCAGCCGGGACCACGACAGTTTCATTGCGGACTATATCGAAGGGATCGATGAGGGCGCGCGGATGGCGGGCTACAATGTGGAAGTCAGCATGTTCAGCCCTGTCCGGATCGAGGAGACTCTCGAGCTGCTCGGCGCGATTTCGGCGGATGGCGCGATCGTTCTCGGTACGGAGATGAGCTATGACGACGTATCGAAATTCGGGGCGACAAAGAAACCGCTTGTGATTCTGGACACGTGGTACGACTACCTGCCGTTTGATTTCGTGGACATGAACAATCTCGATGCGGCGTTCAGGGTGATTGCGCATTTCGTCGAGCACGGGCATCGCCGGATCGGCTTTGTCAAGGGCAACGTGGAAGTCGAGAACTTCCGTCTCAGAGAGAAAGGCTTCCGTCAAGTGATGAAGCACTTCGCGCTTCCGGTCGACGACGACAGCATCGTTCCCGTCGATGCCACCTTCGAGGGGGCCTGCAGGGACATGCTGGCCTTTCTGGGAGAGGGCGGCAAGCTGCCGCCCGCGCTCTTCATATCGAACGACATCATTGCCTACGGCTGCATCAAGGCCATGCGCGAATGCGGGCTCTCGGTCCCCGGCGACGTATCGGTGATCGGGTTCGACGATCTGCCGATGAGCGCGGTTATGGATATTCCACTGACGACATTCTCGGTTTCCAAACGGAGTATGGGAAGGCGGGCTTTTGAGTTGTGTGCGGCAAGGATCCTGGATGGCGACAGCCGGCCTCCGGAGAAGATCCTCATCGACGGCAGACTCGTCGAGCGGGCCAGCGTGAGCACGAAGATCGGCGGCCGCGGTGGCGGCCGCTGATCTTCGCCCATTGCGAGTGGCGCCGATTCGTCTTGTGCCCGCGCGGGTGGCGCCGGCCGGCCGGCCGTCAGCCACCGCCGTCGAACATCGCGGGCATCAGAAGATGCACCCGCCGCCCCCGCCAATGGCGCCACCGCCGCCGGTGCTGCCGCCGATGCTCGTTCCGCTGCTCTTTCGAACGAACACCTGCGCGCCGAGCGCGGCTTTCTTGCCGGTCTTGCGACAGGCTGCGTAGGCGGCCTCCACGCGCGGACGAAATCCACTTCCTCGTTCCGCGCCCCGCGCCAGAACAACACGTCGCACTTGCCTTCCAGTTGGCGCTTGCGAAGCAGGAAAGACTTCGCTCAGATGAGAATGGCGCTTCGTGCGGCTTTTCGCCATAGCGACTCAGGAAGGACGCGCTTTTCCTGTCGAGGATTCGCCTGCGTCCGGCGCCACGCGGATAGCCTGCTTGCGGGCAAGCGAGCGCAGGCCTTGATCGAGTGTGAGAAGCTCCCCGTCATGCCGGCGGGCCAGAACCAGATAGAACGCGTCGTAAGCGGGGCGCCGAATCGCGGCGGCAAGTGCAAACGTCTCACGCGCCAGATCCGCGTCGTTGGCATAGGTGTCCGGGATCGCCAGCGCGTCGTCGATCGCGCTCTCACACGCGTCAATCGGCAGGTCCTCGAAGCTGTGATACTTCCACATCGTGTTCGTGATCTCCGCGATGAACAGTGTCGGAGCCGTAACCCAGTCGGCCTCCGACAGGCGCTCCGCCAGCTCTTCCGCGCGAGGGCGCTGAAGCACCACTTCGACCACGGCACTCGCATCCGGCACGCAGATCATCGGGCCCGATCCTCCCTCAACATCTCCACCGGATCGCGAAGCCTTCCTGTCTCAACACCGCGGTCGCGTGTGCGTATCCGCTCAAGAACAGCCCGTCGCCGCTCCCGCGCACCTCCGGCCATGCCCAAGCCTCGCTCGATCGTGATCAGCGTCTGCTGTGCCAGTGAACGATGCTCCCGCGCCGCCAACTCCTTGAGCTTTCCATACACGTGGACCGGCACCTCTCGCACCTGCAGGTTCGTCATCGCCA
This sequence comes from Kiritimatiellia bacterium, assembly GCA_016929905.1. Lineage (GTDB taxonomy): Bacteria > Verrucomicrobiota > Kiritimatiellia > JAFGHX01 > JAFGHX01 > JAFGHX01. The sequence goes on along the minus strand of JAFGHX010000337.1, from coordinate 7,144 downwards.
TTCCTCCCCACCTCTCACGGGGCATCGTATTGCTGAATATTGCAATCATATGTATTCTGCATGCAGAGGTCAAGGAGAATTCTAAGGACGCGGCATCGCGTTAGGTCGTGAGAATATGGGGGCTGAGGGCTCTTTGTCCTTCACGCAAAGCCGGCGCGCCACGTCACGCCGAGACCATGGGTTAACGGAATCGGATGTCGAGAATCTTGTTGTCTTCGTCCATTCGCGCCCCAAGCCGCTGGAGCGTGTCGAGCTTCGTGGAGTCGACGGGCGCCCCGGCAACAAACCATTTCCGGGCCTGGGCATCGGCCAGCACCTTGTCCATCGGCACGTCCAGTATGACGGCGTCTGTATCGCCGGGGGAGGCATGCCTGGCATTTGTCTTCAGAATCTTGCCGTCGACACGTATGCGGAAGGTCAGGCGCATACCCTCGAGCATACGCTGTGCGTTGGGGTGGAGATCGCCTTCCTCCGGGTCGCCGTCGGATGCGGCGCGCTGAATCCGCGGCTCGATCCGCAGCCGGCCCGTTTCGCCAGGTGTGTACGCAAACCCATATTGCCACTTGATTCCCTCTTCGTCTTTCTCCGACTCCGAATCCAGGAAGTCCATATTGCCGATCTCGATTGTGACGGCGTTCACGTCGGCAAAGGTGTAGCTCGCATCGTATCCGTTCCAACCGGCCGCGTTGGTTACGGCGGCATACGACGTCAGAGCGACGCCCGGTCCGTAAATCCGCGCCATCTTCTTCGCGTGCGCGGCGAGAAAGTCCGTCTTCTCCGGCTCCGGCATCTGGGCGTGTTCGCCGGAACGGCCCTTGAAGGCCTTGGCCATGGTGGCCATCATGGTGTGCATCGCGAATTCCGCCTGGGCTACCTTCTGCTCGGTTTGGGGCGAGACGTATTGAGTCATACGGATCGTGCCGCTCCCGTCTTTCCTGAGCGAAAGGACTGTTGTGGACTCCATACAACCCGTCAGCCCGACTGCCAGTGCCGCCAGGGCAACTCTCCCCCATCGACCTATGCTCATCATCTTCCTCCCTCTTCCCGCGAGTTCGAAAACCCCTCGTTGCGCGCGCGCTTGCGCGCCACCATCGAGCCGAAGAGCAGGATGATGCCCCAACCGATCAGGCTGAGCGCCAGCAGAGTCTTGACGCTGTCCACAACACGCGCGCCGTGTGGTTGCGGGTCTGTTGCGTCGAGGGCAACGTTGAGCTGCGGGTAACTCGCGAGGGCAGCCAGGATCATGAGGCACCCGATCAGCACGCCGTACAGCGAATACCGCTTTGCCGCCGGCCCACGGCACGCCCCGGCGCGAGCCCCGGCGGGCACCAGCCAGGTTCCGGCGAGCCGATCGGCAAGGCTGCGCTCGGGCCGCCACACGGCCCAGCCCAGAACGGCCAGAATCGCGACTGGCCAAACCAGTTGGATGCAGGCGCCAACGCCGGATTCACGCGGACTGAGCCATGCCGCCATGGAGCAGAACCAGCCAATCCAGAGCGGCAGCCACACAAGCAGCGCGCGGCAGCACGCGCGCGGGCGTGAGGCCGGGGCGCCCGCCCGGTTCACGATCGCGATGCCCAGCAGGAACAGCCCGAGGTTCTGCCCGAAGAACAGGGCGGCGCCTACGTTCAGCCAGGCGGATGCGGCCAGCATCAAGTGCGGGATGGCCGTCGCGCACATGACGGGTATCCAACGGCTGTTGAGGTACGAGAGTCCGATGGACCAGTCCGGGCGGCTCTCGGCGATGAGCGGCTCGACGCGCTTGGCGGCCGCGCGAAGCTGATCCGGATCGACCTTCGGATGCGCGCGCAGTACCGCTTGGATCCAGTCTTCGGACTGTCCGGCAAACGTGAAAGCCATCGGCACGACGCCTACTCGTCTCCTGCGCAGCATGTCCCCGAAGCGGCCGGCCAGGTACACGTCAAATGCCCGCGACAGTCCGGAGTCCTCTGCCGCCTGGCCGGCCGCCATTCGCTCGCGCGCGGCGAGACAGGCGCTCAGATCGCCCAGGTTCTTTACCGTCTTGCCGTTGAACGTGAAGGACAGCACGGCAACGAGCAGGAGTGTGAAGACCAGGATGAACGGGTAGGCGGCGACGGACACCGCGCGGCGGCGCCGCGAAACCGTGGCCGGCTTTCGGAGTAACGGTTGCAGGTTGCCCAGCAGCGTCTCGACAGTCTGGAATCCGCCGCGGGCCATGGTGGCCAGGAATTCGTGCGCGTCCAGGGGCATGGGCTTGCCGACCCGGCGTGTCGCGGCTTGTTCCGGTTGCACGACCTTGCCCTCCAGGGCGGCAAGGGCCACTTGGTTCAAGAACCGCTGTACGGAGCCGATCTTCGCCGGGTTCGCCGTCGCCTCGACCGGCAATCCGGGGCAAGGGAAGTCCAGCAGCACCGCGTCCCCCCGATCCGTGATCCAGACCCGATCCAGCCCGAGTTTCCGCGGCAGCGAGCCGTCCCGCATGCCGGCCGCGAGCTCGCCGGCAAGATCCGCGAGCCAGAACCGAACCCGCGACCATGGCAGGGGTTTCGTCGCGAGGCGCAGGAGCGGATGTCCCGCGGGCGCCTCGAACGCGTCCCAGTCCGCCTGTCCGTTCAGCCAGCGCACCCGCCGGGCGCGGCTGATCTTCCTGATCGGCTCAGGCAACGCATGCGCGGGCGTCAACGCCCGTCGAATCCAGACGCGACGTCGCAGGCGTTCGTCATAGCCGAGCGTCACGACCTCGGCGTTGGTTCTGGACAGCTCGCGAACCACGCGGTAGGGGCCGATAGGTTCGCCCAGAATCTCTTCGGTCTGAGGCGGTTCGGCGGCCGCCGCGCCGCCGCGCCGCTCGATCGCCGGCCGATCGATCACCCGTGTTCCGCTGAGCAGGTCATGAAGCCCCGCCCATCCGTTGCGCCGGCGCATGGTTGCGAAGAGCAGTAGGTAGACCGCCCAGGTCACGACGGCCAAGGCCTGGTCGGAAGCCGTTCCCCCCGCCAACAGGTTAGCCGTCATGCGCGCCGCGATAGGCAAGAGGACGAGGACGCCGACTCGCATCGCGGCGCGGCGCAACCCGGGCGCGCCACGCTCGGGCCCGCGGACGCAGATGCCCATGAGCCGCTTACCCAGCGAGGCACCGAAGAGCCCCTCAGCCAGCCAGAAATAGACGAACGGCAGCGCGCCCTGAACGAGCGACTGCGCTTCGGATGAGAAGAAGGCGCCGAGCAGGAGCGCCAGGAGAAGAACCATTGCGAGCAGCGCGCTGTCGATGAGGTACGCGCAAACGCGCCGCGCGAGCGAAGCGGGTGTGGCCGCCGTCGAATCGTAGGGCGCCAGCGCATCGCGCAACTCGCGGTAGGAGCCCGGCCGGCCTCCGCGTTCCTTGCTCAGGCAGCGCATCACCAGATCGGACAGGCCCTTGGGAATCTCAGGCCGGATCTCGCGTGGCGACAGAGGCATCTTCTCCAGCGCCGCCGCCACCATGTTCACCACGTTATCGCCATCGAAAGGATCCTTCCCCGTCAGCAGGAAGTACAGGGTCGCGCCGACCCCGTACACGTCGGACCGCACGTCCAGCCGCTCCCCCCGCAACTGCTCGGGCGAACTGTACGCGGGTGTTCCGACAAAAGCGCCGGGCATCGTGATCCGCGAATCCGCCGTGGAGCCCGGCACGATGGAAAGGCCGTAGTCACCCACCTTGACCGTGCCGTCGGCGTCGAGGAAGCAATTCGAGGGCTTGATGTCCCGGTGCAGAACGCCGCGCGCCTCCGCCGCTTCCAGGCCGGCGATCACCTGCAGCGCCGAGTCAACGGCTTCGGCCGAGTTCATGGGGCCGCGGCTACGCACCCGGCGGCTCAGGGAACCGCCGGGGACCAGTTCCATGACGATCACCGCGATGCCGTCGATTTCCTCGGTCGCGAAAACGTAAACGCTGTTCGGGTGATTCACCGAGGCCATCAGGCGGCCCTCCCGCAGGAAACGCGCACGCGCCTCCTCGCTGCCGAGCGGTTCCGCAAGCACCTTGAGCGCCACGCGCCGGCCCGTGTCGCCGCGGACGGCCTCGTAGACGCTGCCCATGCCGCCCCGGCCCAACAGGCCCGCAATGCGATACGGCCCGAGTTCGGCGCCGGGCGGCAAGGGCGGACTCTCGCGCGGGGGCGGCGCGCCGGTCGTCTCAGGCGCGGCCCCGGTAAGCGCCCGCGTCCGCTCCAAGCCGGCCCGCAACAGGCACTTCGCGCAGAGGCCTCGTACAGCCCCGCCCGCAAGCGCGGCCCCGCATCCTTCACATGTCCCGGTTGGTTGCACTCGATCTTCCTCCCGCGGTGGCCGGCGGTGGTGACTCGCGCGCGGCATTCCCGGTCGCCGCGCTGGGTCTGCTTGCGCTTCCCCTATTCCGCCGACCCGGCAAACAGTTGGGTGACCAACGACACTTGCAGGCGTTCCGCGGTGAGCCGCTTCTCGCGCCAGCTCTCGAACCGCATCAGTTGGGCATCCGACAGAATGGGGCGCGCCCGCGCGACATAGCCCGCGTTCAGTTGTTCCAGTTGGGCAAGGACCTGCTCCGTCGTTTCCCCGGCGAACGAGGCGGGATCAAGCGTATGCTCTTCGTCCAACCCTGTCGAGACCAGCAAGTCCGTCCGCGTTTCGTGCATCGCAACGATCAGACAATGCATCTGTTCGTCACTGAGTTGATCGTCGGCGCCAAGCGCCCGTTGGAACTCCTCAACCTGCATTCTTTCCGGCTGAGTCTCTTCATACTCCTTGTAGACCTCATAGTCCGCCTCGCCCAAAAAGGCGCGGATCCGATCGTCGCACTGCCGGGTCAGTTCTAGAAGTCGTTTTCCCTTCTCGTCCGCGGTCGAGTCCGTCGCCTCACCCGATACCGCGCGCGCGACCGCGTCCGCCCCGATCTCGAGCTGGGCCATCGCTTTCTCGACCAAAAGCCCCTCGAATGCGTCAAGCCGCTCCGGGGTGAGGCGCAGGTACCGGAACAGAGACGCGTACGTGTGCTCCAAGGCCATCCCCATGTGGGCCCGCATCATGTCTTTCGCCTCGGGATCCTCTACCCAAGCCGCGACGTCCAGCACCATCTTCTGCAGGCCATTCGCCTCCAAGGAGTCGGTGGACTCTTGTACGGGGGCCTCGACGGGCGTCGACCGCGGTTCGGGGGCCGAAGGGCGGCTTTCGGGTTGGCTCGGGATCGCGTGTTCGTCCGGTGAGGGCATCCCGCTTGCCGCGACGGTCTGACGGGACGACGCGACACGGGGCGCCGCGGGGTTCGCGGCGCGTTTGGCCCGCGAAAACTCTGTTCGTTCCCACGGCCCGCCGCCGCCATGCTTTCGTATGCCGCCAAGGAACAATGCCGCCAACACGACAAAACTCAGAACCGCGGTGCCTGCGAGCCGTCTCTTCGTCATGGTCTTGCCTCCTCTGTTCGATCCCGACCTCACCTGTTCCTGAGGGATCGTGTGCGTCCGGTTACAGAGTTTTTTGCGAAGCAAGACATCCACGGCCCTCTACGCCGTCTCGCGGCGGAAGCCTGTGAAATATGCAGGGCTAGCCGGACATCGCGGAGAAGAGGTAGGCGATTTCGGAGTCGACATCGGCGGGCTCATCGACAGTAAGGGCGACTTCCTCGCGAAGGATCGCCCGATAGCGCTTGCGCAGCCGGTGGACCGCCACCTTCACCGCCCCATGGCTCATTCCGAGCGCCTCCGCTGCCGCCGCGTAGTCCGCTGCCGGCCCGCCGGTCACCAGGCACCCCCTGAGCTGCTCGAGGAGCGGGCCCTTGCCCGCCTCCCTGTATTCGCAATCCAGCCGGCCCAGCACGCGGTCCAGCAGGGCGCGCGCCCACTGTCGGTCAAACGCGCGGTCCGGCGCTTCGCCCGTTGCCGGTTCCGCCGCCAGTTCGGCTTCGGCCGCCGCTGTGTCCCACGACACGTGAGGCACGCCGCCGCCCCGCTTGCGCGCGCCCGCACGGGCGCGACGGTCGCCCAGGAAATGCTTGAGCGCGCCGAGCAAATAGGAACGGAACCGCCCTTTGGCTCGATCCGCGGCCCGCACGCTGTCCCGCCGGATGAAGTCGGCCAGAAACGCCTGGGTCAGGTCCTCGGCGTCGTGCCGCGTGTAGCCGTTGAGCCGGACGAAACCATACAGCGGCCGCCAGTACGCGGCGCAGAGCGCATCCAGCGCGTCCCGCGCCTGCGCGGAGTCCGTCGCCCCAGCCGCCAGGATCACGGACCACCGTGTGCGGGGAAACGAAGCATCGCGCTTGGTTGCCGGGCCGTCATTCATGCTGGAGCATTCGCCCACCTACGCCCTCTGGCCACAGTGTTGTCGGCGCCGTTTCGCTGCGCGAGTCGGCTGGCGACACGAAAAAATATCCTACCGGACAGGCGGTCTCGCGGCAAGAAAGGACGCCGCCTGCCGGCTCTCGGGGTTGACCATACTGGTCTTCCAGAACCGACGACGCCACCGTCCCGTGTCCGCGGGATGGGGTCCGATCGAGTGCGAGGCGCGAACGACGCGTGGGGTGCGCAGCCATAATGAGAATGCCGACATTGGCCTTGTGCGGCGGCGGGCGCGGCGGTAGGATTCCGGCATGCGCCGCGCGTTCAACACGACGGGTCCCTGCGTGCCCGGCGAGCACTACATGCTGCCGCCGGAGGACCGCTGCCCCGGCCTCGACGACCTGATCGAGGGCAAGCACTTCTTCGTTCTGCACGCGGCCCGGCAGACGGGCAAGACCACGCTGATGCAGAGCGTGGCGCGGCGGCTCAATGCGGCGGGGCGTCACCATGCGATCTACTGCTCGATCGAGAGCGCGCAGGGGCTCGACGAGCCCGAGCGCGGCATCCCCGCGATCGTCGCCGCCGTGGAATCGGCCCTGCGCGCGCAGGCCCGGCTCGAGGCCGCCATTCCCGCGCAGCGCACCGCGTTCAACGTGATGCTGAAGACGTTCCTGCAGGACCTGTGCCGGGCGGCCGACCGGCCCGTGGTGGTTTTCTTCGACGAGGCGGACTGCCTGGCGGAGGGCACGCTGATCTCGTTCCTGCGCCAGTTGCGCGACGGGTATGTGAGCCGGGCGGACATTCCGTTCGTGCACGCGCTGGCGCTGGTCGGCATGCGCAACATCCGCGACTACAAGGCGCGCGTGCGCGAG
>JAFGHX010000336.1 GCA_016929905.1 Kiritimatiellia bacterium | reverse complement strand
GGGCCGGCATAGCGCAGCCCGTAACGCGCGAGCCAGCTCCTCTCGGTCCCCGCCACGAGCCCGGCGTTGTGGGCGGCAATCACGGCGCCGCCGCCCGCGATGAAGGCCTGCAGGCGGGTGGCCATCGCCTTCTCCACGGGCAGGTCTTCGGGCAGCAGGATCAGCCCGTAGCGTTCCCACGGTGTGTCGGGCTCCACGACGTCGAACTGCATGCGTGATTCGACCAGGAGCTTCACCCATCCGTAGTTCACGGCGCCGCGCGGCCTGCCGAGTGTCGGCCCCGTGATCACCAGCGCCGCCTCCGTCACGGGCACCGCCTGCTCCAGGTAGGGCTCGATCTTCTCAATGTGCCTGTAGACCTTGCCAATGACATGATAGACGGCCGGGTCGAGCCGGCCGTTGGGATGGAGCTGGTCGCCGATATTGCAGCGCGCGCCGTTCGCCACGAAAGTGGCCGCTTCGAGCTGCAGTTGCGCGGGCAGCTTCAAGCCGCCGAAGTCGGCCCAGTAGCCCTTGAACCGGGTGGTCAGCCCGTAGGTCGGCACCCCGTGCCCGCGCTGGAAGCGAAGCATCGTCGCGCAGTAGTCGTACCCGTAGTGGACGTCATCGGTAGGGAGCACCTCGATATCGGAGTAGTCCATCAACGGGGCACGCTCGGTCATGCCGAATGAGGCTTCGCATTGCGGGCAGACCAGGCAAGCGGGACGCGTCTCCTTGACCACTTGCTGAATGCGCTTGAGGAACGCGTTCTTGATCGCCACCTTGTGCCGGTGCTGCACGCCGTTGTCAAAGGGGTCGAGCCCCTGTTCGCGCAAGTGGCGCAGGCAGTCGGGACAAAAGCATGCTCGCGCATGGGCCTGGTCGAGCCACAGGGCGTCGATCTCATAGCGCGAGACCAGTTCCCGGATACACGCCAGATCCCATTGCACGTACGCCTCGTTGGCCAGGCAGAACTTCCACTTCCAGATTTCGTATTCCTTGTCTTCGTCCTGCGCCGTATCGCGCTGCGCGGCGGGCTGGGGCGCGCCGGCGCCGGCACCCGCAGGCTGATAGTCGCCCGTGAACGCCCGTTCGTGCTCGGAGGCCTGCGCGGCCGCGCGGTCGCGGACTATCAGCCACTCCGGATGACGGTTGGCCAGGACGGGATTGCAGGTCGTCATGTAGTAGGCCAGGACGTGAATCTTCCGCTTGCGCAACGCCGCTACCTGCGCCCCGAACAGGTCGAACGAGAGGCCGGGATGGACCGGCCCGTGGGCGTTGGGATAGTAGAAGTAGCCGTACATATCCTTCGCGAACACGGTGGCGCCGTTGACCCGCGCCTTGACCAACTGCTCCGCGAACGCCTCGGCGTCGAACCGCTCGGCAAGCCGGGCAACGTGCCTGGAGTTGTGGTACTCGATGTCGGCCTTTCGCCAGGGCAGGGGCGGGAAAGCCGCCATGCGCGGATCGATCCAGAGCCGCCTGGCCGGTTGGCCCCGGCTGGATCGCGCGGGCGCACGCGAGGTTTTCTCGGGACGCTTGCCTCGTGCCGGTCTCGTGGATCGGCGCTTGCCGGCATCTCGATCAAGATCCGCGCTCTTTCGTGTATCTGGTGGAGGGCCGGCTTCCACGCCGGCCGCTTCGACCGGTGGACCTGCGTTTGCCCGGCGCGGGTGGAACCCGCCTTCGCCTCGCGAGGCGCTGCGCGCTCGGGACTTCGGCGAGGCAGGCCGCGCCCTCCAGGTTGAGTTGCGGGCAACGCCCGCCTGAGAAGGTTTTCGTCGGTCATCCGCTGTCATCTTCGTCTCCTGTTCTCTCCCGGTAATGGGGACTCGTTCTCAGAGCACGGCAATCGGGTTGAAAAGGGTGCCGGTCCCGCCGGGCAGCCGGAGCGGCGCCGCGACGACCATGACTGCCCACCGGCGCGCGGCCGCGCATGCGCGCGCCAGATCCTCGAGCTGCAGGCAATCGGCGCACGCCATGCCCATCGCCGTGATCTGGAGCGTATGAATGGGCAGCGAGACCCCTTCCACGTTGCAGGGGACCGTGTCGCCGTCGCCGTCCGGCAGGAACGCCGCCACCTTGCGCGCGTGCAGAAGCGGAATGGCATCGAGGGCCAGGCCGGCCCGCCCTTCGCCGTCGAAGCCCGCGTTCCAGGGGCCGAGCTCCAAGCGCCGGCGGTGGTGGCCCGTGCGGAAGAGGAAGATGTCGCCTTCTGCCAGGCGCACGCCTTGCGCCTTCTCCGCCTCGATAAGTTCTCCGGCCGTGACGGCCGTACCGGGCTCCAGCCATTTCACGTTGCGCAAACGCGGGATATCCAGAAGCACGCCGCGCCCCACGATGCCGGTCGCATAAGCGTCAACGTCGAGGCACTCTGCGCCGACGGACGCGACATCGCGCACGGGCCTGCCGTTGTAGAGCTTGCCGCGATAGCTGATATGGCACAGGGCGTCAACGTGTGTGAAGCAATCGCTGTGGCACACGCAACCCAGATAGTCCATGGCCACGCCCGGATTGCCTTTCGGGAGCGCGACGTCGTGATTCCGGGCCATGTAGTGGGCAATGGGCTGGGGATTGTCCGGCCCGGCCGTCTTGTTCAATGGGATCGCCAGAGAGACGGACACCCCTTTCTTCACCAGACTTGCCGCACGGCGGATATGGCGGGGCCGGATGTAGTTCAGGGTCCCGCGCTCGTCGTTCTTTCCCCAGCGGCCCCAGTTGCACACCTGCTTGAACAGGCGGTCGAACGCCTTGGTCGCCATCCCTTCCGATTTCCGCTTCATGTCGCGTGTCCTCGAACAAGTTCCTTTTCCGTGCATTCTCGTTCGTGGCCAACCTCCGCGTCCTCCGCCACGAGCCCCCAGTGCATGGGGCCTCTGGGCACGATCGGCCAGATAGCCACGACCCGGTCCTTCTCCACGACGTGGTAGGCCTCGTAGAGGTTGATCGTCGTCGGCGCATAGCCGGGGACCAGTTCCACGGTATCGCCGAGCTTGAGTTCGCACCGGTCGTCCACATCGAAGATCCCGTGCTCTTCGGCAAAGAACCGGGCCGGATACTCGGGATAGTCGGTCATGGCGGGCAGGACGAAGTCGATCCCGATCGATTTGCGGCCCGCGTCCAGGACGATGGCGTTGCCCTGTTTGATGACGACGGTGCCGAGCACGGTCAGCGCGCACTTGAAATCGGGAATCAGAGCGCCGTGGAATCTGTCCATGAAGAGGTACGAACCGGCCTGCACCTCGGTGATGCGCGGATCCGCGCCCGTGATAGCGTAGGTGCCCGTCCCGCCCGCGGAGACGATACGGCATTCGAACCCCGCTTCTTTCAGCGCCTGGATCGCCGCGCCCATGCCGTCGATGGCTGCCTTCACCTTGCGCAGCCGGACCTGCGGGTCGGGCTCCAGCGTGCAATGCCCTTCGTACCCGGCCAACCCGCGGAAGGAGACGTTCGGCAACCGGCTCAGGTGCCGGGCCAACTCCACGGCGGCGGCCGCGGAGCGCACGCCGCCGCGCCCCATGCCGATGTCCACCTCAATCACGACTTCCAGGCTGCTGTTCGCCGCCCGGAGTGCTTCGTCCAACTCCGACGCGTTCTCCGCGTTGTCCACCGCGACCGTCAACCGGCCCTGTCGAGCGGCCTGCGCCAGCGCGGCCATCTTCTCTTTGCCCTGCACCTCGTTGGCGATCAGCACGTCTTCGATCCCGGCCCGGCTCATGACGATGGCTTCCCACACGGTTGCGGCGCACACGCCGATGGCGCCGGCCTGCACCTGCATCCGGGCCAACTCGGGGCATTTCTGGCCTTTGATGTGCGGCCGCAGCCCGGTCTCGAGCCCGCGCAACCCTGCCAGGATCGTGCGCAGGTTCTCGCGCGCCAGGTCGAGATCGAGGATGAGGGCGGGCGTGACCAGATCGCGCCGGTGCCGGCCGACGGCGGATGCGTACGCCTTGCGTATGGAATCGGCGAATTTCTCTATCACGTCGCTGCTCCGATCTTCATGGAGGGCGAGGCTCCTGAGGCTGTCTCAAAACCCGGGAACAGCCCTTACGGGCTTAACTACAAACGGCTGAAACCACCAGATGTGGCGTTTGTAGTTAACGCCGTAAGGCGTGTGGCAACGTGTGGTCCAGGTTTTGAGACAGCCTCTCCTGACGAGCCGCTTTCCCGTGTACGTTGACGAATCTATGAACCCGCATGCTGACGCAATCGGATCCGCCGCGAATCCAGCGTGCCGAGCCAACGGCTACCCGACAACGGCCTCCGCAGTTTCCGGCAAGACCTGGCCGCCGTCCAGGACCAGGGACTGCCCCGTGATGAAGCTCGCCTCGTCCGAGACGAGGAACAGCGCGGCGTAGGCGACGTCTTCGGGCTCGCCCAGCCGCCCCAACGGAATAGCCTGCACCATCTTCCGGATGTACGCCTCGCCCAACCCGGCGATGCCTTCGGTGCGCACGTTGCCGGGCAAGACCGCGTTGATGGTGATGTTGTCCCTCGCCAGCTCGAGCGCGGCGCTGCGCATGAACCCGATCATGCCCGCCTTCGTGGCCGCGTAGTGGGAAAAGCAGGGGTTCCCGACGATCGGGCCGGTAATCGACGAGTTCAGGATGATCCGCCCGTAACGCTGCGTGCGCATGCTCGGCAGGCACGCCTTCACCGAGAGAAAGGCGCCGCGCAGGTTCGTGGATTGTACCGAGTCCCAGTCCTCCGGCGCCATGTCGTCGATGCGCGCCGGCGGGAAGATCCCGGCATTGGCGCAGAGGATGTCGATCTTGCCGAAGTCGGCCTCGGCCTTCTGCGCCATGGCCTGGATGTCCGCCCAGTTCTGCATGTCGGCTCTCATGTGCACGCATGTCCCGCCCGAGTCCCGGATCGCGGCGCTGACCCGTGCGGCGGCCGCCTCATCGCGGCCGACGATCAGAACGCTGGCCCCTTCCCGAGCGAAGACCTCGGCAATGCCGCGGCCGATGCCCTTGGCGCCGCCGGTGATGATGGCTGACTTTCCGGTTAGTCGGTTCGGCATGACGGATCTCCTTCCGATGGGGCCTTGTTCTCCCTGCCTACGGCAGGATTTCCGTATGGATGCTCACATCCTGTTTCTCCACGAGCTGCGGCGCCACGTTCTGGAAGTAGTTCGCGATGTAGGGCATGCTGCAGTGCTTGTCGAACACGGCCTTGCTCGCCCATTTCTCGATGAAAGTGACGATCCGCGGGTCGTCGTCGCGTTGGTTCAGCTCGTACCGGATGCAGCCTTTTTCCTTGTGTGTCGGCTCCATCAGCGAGTGAAGCGAGTTGATCAGTTCGTCTTCCTTCCCGGGTTTAGCCGTGAATTGTGCGATGCAGACCAGTTCTTTCCGTGCTTTCGTGGCCATCGTTCCTTCCTCCTCTTTTCACCGTGATCGGATCGGCCGGCGTGCGGCTCGCGAGACGCTCGCCCTCCATTTGCCCGTCCATCTACAGGCGGAGGGCGAGGCTCCTGACGAGCCGCCCCCCGGTCAACTGCGATTTCCGATTCTGAACTCATCGAGAGGCGTCTTCTGCCGCGCCTGTCTTCTGCACCCCCTCCCAATAGCCCTGGAACATCAGGGCCAGCGACGTGGCGCCCGGATCCGGATAGCCAAGCGTGCGGTCGCCCAGGTTCTTGGCCCGCCCGAATTTCGCCGTCAGCGCTTTCGTGGCCTCGGCGCCGGCGCCGGCGGCCTCGGCGGCGCACTTGAGGCTCTGCAGGCAGTCTTGCCCGGTCTCGGCCCCTTTGCGCAGGGCAGAGACAGCCGGGATCAGCGCGTCCATCATCGTCTTGTCGCCGACCCGCGCTTTCGTCTGGCCGGCAACCGAGGCGAGCCCGGCCTCGAACGCGCGGGCCAGCCCTTCGGCGTCAAGCGCCGGCGCGCCGTCGGCTGCCTGGGAGAGGCCTGAAAACAGCAGCCCCAGCAACGGCCCGGCGGCGCCGCCGTCGACGCCGAGCAACGCCCAGGCGATTTCGCTCAAGAGCGCCTGGAGGTTCCGGTCCTTGTGTTCGGCGATCGCGCCTTCCATCCGCGCGGCGGCGCGCAGCATGGTGGTCCCGTGATCGCCGTCGCCGTTGATGGCGTCCAGCTCCGAAAGCCGTGCGTGGTGGGTCCGGATGTTCGCTACCGCCCCGTTCAACATGGCGACGAGTTCCGCGAACCCGATCTCGGTTGTCATGAGCGCTACCCCCTTTCGGTCCGCTGCGGCTACCGCATGACGAAGTATGGCGTGTCGCAGGGCGCGTCCCAGAGCCGGATGAGTTCCGGGTCCATCCTGGCGATGAACATCTGGAAACCCGCCTGCTCCTGGGTGGTGATGTATTCGCCGACCAGGCTGCGCGCGATCTTGATCTTCTTGTCCTTCAGGATCTGCGACACGCGCCGGAAGACGATGAACAGCTCCATCAGCGTCGTGGCGCCGGCCCCGTTCAGAATCACGAGCAGTTCGTCGCCCGCCTTCGCCTCGAGGTCGGCGAGCAGCTGGGCCAGCATGATCTCGGCCGTCTCGTCGGCGGTCTTCATCTTCATGCGGCCCGTGCCGGCCTCCCCGTGCTGGCCCATGCCCACTTCCATCTCGTCGTCGGGCAGCGTGAAGATCGCATCGCCGGTGGACGGGTGTGTGGCGGTCTTCACCGCCACCGCCAGGGTCCGCATGTTCTTCGCGAACCGGTCGGCCGCGTCATGGACCTGCTCCAGGCTCATGCCCTGCTCGGCCGCGGCGCCGGCGATCTTGTAGACGGGCAGGAAGCCGACAAGCCCGCGCCGCTCTTCCGGCTTCTCGCGGGGGCCGGACGAGATGTCTTCCTGCGTCACGAGCTTTTTGACCTTGACGTTTTCTTTCTTCAGCAGGTCCATCGTCACGTTGGCCGAGAGCATGTCGCCCGCGTGGTTCAGGACCACAAACAGGACGCCGGCCCCGCGGTCAGCCGTCTTGATCGCTTCCAGGCAGCGCGGCGGGCCGGGCGCGGCGAATATCTCGCCCGGCACGCTGACGTCCAGCATGCCTGTGCCCACGAACCCGCTCAGCCCGGGCTCGTGCCCGCTGCCGCCCAGCGTGACAATGCCCACCTTGCCGCTCGCCTTGGGCTGCGCCCGCACCACCAGGCTGTTCCCCGCCAACTGGACCTTGTCCGGATAGGCCAGCGCGTACCCTTCCAGCAGTTCCCGGACGACGTCTTCCCGCTTGTTGATGAATTTCTTCTCGGTCATGTGTTCACTCCTGTTCCGGTTGTTTGATGATCCCCGTGGCCGGGCTCTCGCCCAGGCCCAGGTAGGTCGGCGATTCGTCGATCCGCTCGGTGATATCGACCAGGCAAACCGCATTGCGGGCCAGCGTCAGATTCAACTTCAGAACGCCATGATCGGGCTCCCTCCTTTCTATCTCCATGTACGGAATCGCCGCCTGCCGCAGAATGCGGAGCTGGTCCTTGACCGGGCTGCGCGGGCGGCCCATCCGTCGCCAGGCCGTCCAGGCATTCCCGCGCTCCTCGTCCACCGTTTGCCGTTCGATCACGGCCTCCTTGGCCGGGAACGACAGCTCCAGATCGAATGAGCGCGGGCCCGTCTCTTCCCATTCCGGCACCGGGTTCCAGGCGACCAGGACAATCCGGCCGTCCGGATGGCGGGTGACCAACATGTTCTCGTCGCGGTACGCGACCGTGTTGCCCAGGCGCGCGAAGAACGCGAAGAGGTGAAAGGTCGGTTTGGGAATGCCATGGGCCGCCACAAGCCCGAATCCGCCATAGAACTGCGCGCGCGGGATGTCCACCTCTTCGACGGCATCGGAGAAGGTGAAATAGGCAAAGGAATCGGCCAAGTCGCCGCCTTCGCTCAGGAGCCGGCCGAGATAGGCGGCGTTCAGTGCCGAGTCGTGGATTGGAGCGAACGGGGTGAACGAGGTATTGTATTCGGAAATGTGGAGGGGCAGGTCCGGGAACGGCGAGGCCTGTACGATGGACCGGGCGTGCCGGATGTGCTCCAGAACATGCGCCGGCGGCGCCAGATACTGGCAGAGGAACTCGCCCTTCGGGAAGACCTTCTTGCCGTAGTAGGCATGGGTCGAGACGAAATCGACCGGCGCCTTCTCCGTCTCGCACATGCTCAGGAAGGACTCGATCCAGCGGGCATAGGCGCTCCCGCAGGTGGCCGGCCCGCCCACGGCGAGTTCGGCGTCCACCTCCTTGACCGCGAAGGCCGCTTCGCGGTACAGCCGGAAATAATCCGCCATGGTGCCGCTCCAGAAACTGGCGCCGTTGGGTTCGTTCCAGACCTCGAACAGCCACGTGCGGACTTCGGCAAGTCCGTAGCGGGCGACGAAATGCGCGGCCGTATCCTTCACCAATTGCCGCCACGCAGCCCAATCGGACGGCGGGGTGACGTTGCCCTTGGAGCAGAAAACGGTCTTGCTGCCGGACGCCAACTCGTCCGGCATGAAGGAGAGTTCGACCATCGGCCGAATGCCGTTGGCGAGGAAGGCGTCATAGATGCGGTCGGCGTAGACGAAGTTCAGCGCCGGCCCCAGCTCCGGCTGCTCCACCATCGTGCCGCGGAACGGCGTGCGGTAGATGCCCACGCCGTCGTGGAACAGGCCGTGCCCGCGCACGTAGCGGAAGCCGATTTCGCTTTGTACCAGGGCCAGCGCGTCCTGGTACTCCTTGTACAGCGCCATGCGCATGCAGCTGCTGCCCACGCAGGTGCGCCACTGCTCGCCAAACAAGCCCAGGTCGGCATCTGCGGCTATACGGATCCGGTTCATGATTCGTCCTTGTCACGAGCCGATTGGTGAATGCGGCTCGCGAGATCCCCCTTCGCCGCGCCTTCGGGGGACAGGCTGCTCGCCCTCCATATTCATTCGAGGTTCCTCGAGCCTTTCGGCATCGTTTGTTCCCTCATCCACGCGCCATTCGCGTCCATTCGCGTTCATTCGCGGTTCCCCCCTCTTTCCGTGCGCACAGCTCACACCATCTCCACGACGCGCAGCCGGTCGGTCAACTCCTCCGCCTCCTGCACGCTGGAAATCGGTTGGTCAATCCGGCCGCGGCCGATCAGGATGGAGGCCGACGGAATGTGCCGCATGCAGTAGCGGATGGCTCCGTCCATGTAGCGCTCGACCACGGCCGCATCGAACGGAATCGCCTGGTCGGCGGTGCGGTAGTCGATCCGATGCCCCGGCTGATTCCAATCGAAGAGGAGGATCTCGCCCCCGTTGTAGAACGGCACGAAGACCTGGTAGTCCTTCCGCATCTGGATCATCACGGCCGCGCGGTAGAAATGGACGACGAGGCCCGGCTCGCCGGACCCCGCGACAAGCGGGAGCATGGGATCGGCCGGGTCCAGCCCGCGCCGGATCCGCTCCACATCGAAGTTCGTGAACGGCCCGAACAGGCGGCGCGAGAGGAACGCGAGCAACTCGCGTTTCAGCATGAGTCGCCGGTCCGCGCAGTCCGGTGCGTGGTACAGGTTCCGGAACTGGTTCGGATCGCTGTTCATATCGAACAGCAGGCATTCGCCGTCCGCCTCGATATCGAAGATCATCTTCCACCCGTCCCGCTTCACCATTCGCTGCCAGTAGTCCTCGCAGAAGACCGGCCGTGCGGGATCGAGCGCCGCCTCCCCGCGCAGGAAAGGCGCGAGATCCGTTCCCTCGACTCCGCGTGGGCACGCGATGCCGGACAACCCGCAGAGGGTAGGGAAGATATCCACGTTCTCCGTCGGGTCATCCACGATGGGGCGCGGGGGCGTGATGCCGAGCGCAGGCGCGGGGCGTATGACCAGCGGCACGCGCGTGAGCGCCTCCGACGAGCAGCGGCGCGATTTGTTGCATAGGCCGTTGAACCCGGCTTCGTCCCCGTGGTCCGTGGTGAAGACGACGGTCGTGTTTTCGAGCAGCCCGTGCCGCTCCAACTCCTCGAGCACACGGCCGATCTCCGAATCGATGAATTCGATGAGCGTGTAGTACGAGGCGAGCACGAACCGGAACCGTTCTTCGCCTATCCCGAAGATGCTGTTCCCGCCCCGGGTGGCGTAGGCGCCGAACAGACGGCGCGGCAGGCCGGTCAGCGCTTCGGTGTCCGGCAGATCGAACAGCGTGACGCCCGCCGGGTCGATCTTCGAGAACCACGGTTCGGGCAGCGTGGTGGGCCAGTGCGGCCGGTCATAGGTCAGCCAGGAAAAGAACGGTTTCCCGTCGGCCGCGCGCTCCCGGATGAACGCGAGGCAGCGGTCCGTGGTCCACGTCTCCAGCGAATGCGCGAGCGGCACGTCGGACAGGCAGGCGCCGTGTTCCCAGCGTGTCAGAGCCGGGTCCCCATGCGAGGACCGGCGCGAAGCGCCGTCTTGGCCGCCGTAGGGGTCCGATCCGTGCATCTGGTCCGTGGGCCAGCGTATGCCGAGCCGCCGGCAGTATTCCCGGTAGTTGTTCCCGGCCGGCTTGGACAGGATGTCGTCCTCCGGCAGCGTGGGCGCGGAGACGTCGAAGCCCCAATCGTCCACCCCGACACTGCGCGCATGAAACTTGCCGAACGCGCCGGTCGCATAGCCCGCCTGCCCGAACACGTTCTGGACCCAGTCGATCCCGCGCTCGCACCAGCCGGTGAACCCGAACTGCTTGACGGAGCTGCAATAGCGGCCCGCGAGCATGGACACGCGCGACGGCAGGCAGATCGGGCTTTGGGTTGCCGTGTCGTTGAACAGGCAGCCGCCCTCCACGATCAGCCGGTCCAGATTCGGCGTACGGACATTCGGCGACCCCGTGACCCCCATGCAGAACCAGGGCCATTGATCGGCCTCGATCAGAAGGACATTCGGTTTCTTCTTCATCTCTTGCGTTCTCCCGCCGTTTCGTACCCGGATGCGGCTCGCGAGGATCCCCCTTCGCCGGGCCTTCGGGGGACAGGCTGCTCGCCCGCCATTTGCCTGTTCGCGTGCCGCTGGAGGGCGAGGCTCCTGACGAGCCGTTCCCCGTCTAACGGCCATGCGCGTTCAGACCCGTTCCTTTCGCCTGCGCGGCCCGACGCCGGCCAGATCGAACTCGACAAATCCCAACGTGAACGCGGGCGATTTGCGGTTCAGCCGGAAATCGCCCTTTTCCGGATCGTTGAAGAGGGGATCGGCGACCCGGCCGTTCCTGTCGAAGCCCGCGGCCCGCCATTGCGCGAAGGTCATTCCGGCGAAATCGAGCGCGCCGCCGTTCGCGTTGAAGTACAGGTTGCCGTCCACCCGCTCGTGATTGCCGGCTATGCCCTTCCATGTGCGCTTCTGCCACAAGGCGCCCGTGCGGAAGTAGACGATGTTGTTCTGGAAACACAGGGTGTTCTGCGGTTCGTTGTGCGACACGCGCACCTGCATCTCTTCCGACAGCGCGAAGATGTTGTTGCGGACCTCGTTGTTGATCCCGAAGTGCTGGAAGAAACCGCCCGCCCGCGTGCGATAGACGATGTTGTGCTGGATGAGATAGTAGCTGCTCGATTGGTCGAGATAGATGCCCCAGCACCCCACGCCTTCGCGGCGGTCCCGGATATCGTGGATCAGGTTGTGGCTGATCCGCGAGCCGGGCGAGACGCCGAGCGTGTAGATCCCGGCCAGATCCGAGAGCGTTCGGCCGCCGATGTGGTGGATGTGATTGTATGCGATGACGTTCCCGTAGGCGTTCCCTTCGCGGTAGTACCAGTCCCAGCCGACGCTGATGCCCGAGTATTGAAAGCCGTGAATATGGTTGTGCCGCACCACATTTCCGCTGGACTGGCCGATCAGGATGCCGACGGCCGATGCGAAGACGTGCCCGCCGTCGCGGAGCTCGTTGTCCGAGATCAGGGTCCGGGTGCAGCCGTGCCAGACCTTGACGCCGCCGGCGCCCGTGTCCCGGATCGTGCAGCCGATCACGGCGATATCGCGCGTGGACTCGGCGCATTCGATTCCGTAGCTGCCGAGGTGCTCGAGGCGGCAGTCCTCGAACCGGATCCCGCGCGCGTTGGCAATGCGCACCGCACCCGTGACGTCGCAGGCCGCCTGATTGGACCCCGCTTTCCCGGCCGGGTACCGCCATTCGGTGTGGGCGAAGGTGACGCCGCGGAAGCATACGGACTGCGCCGGCTCCTTGTCCGGGGAGTTGCCCCTGATCTCGAGTATTCGGTCGAGCCGCGGCGCGATCACGCGCGCGTTGCGCATGTCTTCGCCCGGCATCGGCAGGTAGTAGAGCCTTCCTTCGGCCCGGTCCAGATACCATTCGCCGGGCCGGCCGAGAGCCTCGAAAACATTCTCGACGCGATAGCAGGCGCCGACCGACTCGCCGTTCACCTTCTGATCGTTGAGCATGGAGCAATGCGTCTTGCGGTCCAGGACCGCCAGCCGTTCGTCCGCGCGCACGTCGCGGATCGCCATCCGATTCTCCAGCCAGTAGTTGAACAGGACGATCTCGACGTCCTGCAGATTGCGCCAGGAAGGCAGAAGATCGTGGCCCGCATAGATGAACCGGTCGTCGCCCCGCGCCCAGAACATGGCCTTCTGATCCACTTCGCGCGCATACCTCTGCACGCGGTAGAAGCCGCGGCGGGGCAGTGTCGGGCGGCTTCTGCGTTTTCCGTTCACCCAGAGCTGACGGAAATACCATGTGCCGTCCCTGACTTCCGGGATCTCGGCGCACCAGACCTTCCGGCCGTTGAGGGGCCGCTTGGTCCACCCCGTAACGGCGCGCCCGCCGCTCAGGATCGGCTTCTCGTTCCGATAGGCCCGCACCACGAGGCCCGTGTCCCACATCCCTTTCCATTCGGCGCAGCAGCCGCAGCGCCACGGACTTCCCGAATCCTGATGCGTGAACAGGAGCGGCTCAGCCAAAAAGTGGAGCCCGCCGCGCAGCTGAATGGTGGCGCCCGTCTTGGAGGCCGCGTCTTTCCGTTCCCGCCGCAGAACGGCCAGCGCCGCCCGCACCGTCGCCAGCGGGCCGTCGGTCCGCCGCCGGTTCGGCAGGGGGATCCGGCCCGACCACGCATCGTTGCCCTCGGGCGACACGTAGAGCGCGAGCCGACTGCTGCTTTCCTGTCCGTTCATTGTGACGTCCTCGCCGTCTCAGCCTTTTCCGCCCGGTTCTCGAGCTCCGTGACCGGAACCGCGATCTCTCGGCCGACGGGATCGCCGTTACGGCAGGTCACCACGCGAAGTTCGCGTGCGCCGGGAACGGGAACCAACGGTCCCCGGTATTTCGGGTAGAACGGGTCGGGGTTCGTCCCGTCCCAGGTATAGTGGATGTCGAGCCCGTCCGCGTCGGTCTCCAGCGCCACGTGAAGCCGGCCTTGTTTGCCCCGGCGCGGCCGGAGACGCACATCGTACAGGGCGCGGGAATACTTGACCTGCGCCGCGTCCAGCCGGGCGAACTGGCGTTCCACCCGCGCGGCGAACGAGGCCCACTCCTTGCCTGCTCGTGGCGACCAGAGCGTCTCCGCCATCGCCATGGCTCTGGGCCAGAGCATGTACTGCGCGTGTCGGAAATCCGGAATGGCTTCGGTCCACAGGTTGCCCTGGCCACCCACGATGCGGGCCGGGTCCACACCGTCCGGGACCGGCTCGAATTCATAGCAGTCCTTCAGCCGCAGCACACGCCAGTGGTCGGGCCCCCTGAAGAACCGGCTCGTGCACGCCGGCTCCAGCCACCACTCGCCCTGCAGATTGTCCAGGTAGCAGTGCGTCGACGGCGTCATGACCACGTCGTGGCCCAGGTTGGCCGCCTCGACCGCGCCCCTGCCGCCCCGGTGCCAACTCATGACCGTCGCGTTCGGTGCCAACCCGCCGTCCACGATTTCGTCCCAGCCAACCAGCCGTTTGCCTTTGGATTCGATGATCCTCGCCAGTCGCTTCACAAAATAGCTCTGCAAGTCCTTCTCGTCTTTCAGGTTCTGCTCGCGCATGCGGGCCTGGCACCGCGGGCATTCCGTCCAGAACCGGCGGATCGCCTCATCGCCGCCCATGTGAATGTAGGGAGAAGGGAACACCTCGGCCACCTCAGTCATCACGTGGTCGAGGAACTCGAACACACCGTCGTTCCCGACGCAGAGCACGTTTGCGGGGATCTTGGAAGGGCGGGGGTCGGACTTGATCACGCCGTAAAGCCGTGCCATCTCGATGCTGCCCGGGTCCACGTAGAAGGGCCCGCCGCCGCACGACAGCTCCGGATACGCGGCCAGCGCAGCCAGCGAATGGCCGGGCACGTCGATTTCCGGCAGCACGGTCACGCAACGCGCTTCGGCGTAACGGACGATTTCGCGCAGATCCGCTTGCGTGTAGAAACCGCCATAGCTCGGCTTCTCGCCGGGTTCCGGCGGACCGTAGGAACACCAGTCCCCCGTGCGGGGCACGCGCCACGCGCCCACATCGGTCAAGCGGGGATAGCGCTTGATCTCGATGCGCCAGCCCTGGTCATCGGTCAGGTGCAGGTGCAGAATATTGAACTTGTACCTGGCCATCTGATCGACGAACGCCAGCACCTCGTCTTTGCTGAAGAAGTGGCGGACTACGTCCAGCATCAGCCCGCGCCAGGCGAAACGCGGATAGTCGAGAATCTCGGTGCAGGGCACCCGCCATTCGGCGTCACGCACCGGCTTGTCGGATTCAATCGCCGATGGCAGAAGCTGCAGCACGCTCTGAACGCCGTAGAACAGGCCGCCGGCGGTGTTGGCCCGCAGATCGACTTGCCGCGACGTCACGCGCAGCCGGTACCCTTCCTCGCCCAGGCGGGCGTCCCGGCGCGGATTCACGTGCAGGCGAATCACGCCTTGGGCGCCCGTCTTTGCGTCCGCGAGCGTGAACCCGGTTGCGCGCTTCACCCGCGCCGCAAAGTACGCCCGGACCGCCTCAGCTTGTTCCGGGGCTTTCAAGGCGGTCTGTTTGTCGAGGCGGAAGAAACCGCGACTGCCGCGGACCTGCACCGGCAGGGGGATCAGCCTTTCCTGAGTTTCGAGTTGGCTCTTCACGACACCTTCCTCAACCCGCGCGCCGCAATCGTCGGCCAGTAGGCCGCCGCAATCTCTTCATACTGCCGCACCGCATCCAGGTGGTTCCCGTTGCAGAAGACGAGTACGCCTTCGAGCGATGCGGTGCGGCCGGGCTCGAGCGTTCTGACGGGAAACGAAATGCTGTGCAGGCATCGAAGGATCGGCTCGTTGTTGTTGAACAGCGAGTGCAGATCGGGCGTTGCGATTCCGACACTGGCCGCGCCGGAAAAGGACTCGGCGACGATCAGCGGATGATGCGCCGCCTCCGGCATGACGGCCATCGGGAACCCGCCCCCTTCCGGCACGACCGTACGTTCCGAACGAATGCCTTTGTTGAGAAACCGTACCCGGCGCGGGTCCGGCGACTCTGAACGCGGGACCCGGTCGGTGGTGGTCCATTCCCCGTCCAGGCAGGCCCATATGCGCTCGCCGCGAATCGATATGAACTGGGGCGCGTTAGCCAGATGGAAACACGCGCTGGCGTTCAGATCGGACAACGCTTCTTCCGATCGGTTTGTGAATGTATGCCGATACCGAATGCAGGAGCGCGCTTCGTCCGGGATCAGGTCCGAGGTCAGTTCGAACGCTTCAAAAGGCTTCTTCCACTCCAGCCGACCGTCTGCCACGCGTTCCCAATCCTGGAAGACGTCCGTTGCCTGATGGTTGGTCCACAAACGCTTCCCGCGGAGCACAACAAGTTCCGGCAGCCACAGCCCGAACTCGTTGCCCGGCCATTCCGCCACCTCGATGCAGAGCGCGGTGCACCCTCGCGGCCTGCGGCAATCATACGCACGGTTTTCGGCCCGAATCTTGAACGTCGTCATGGTGGCCTCCACGCGATTCCGGAGACGCCGGCGAGCCGCTCAAACGAAGCGGAAAACCGGAGCCCGTTTTCGAACGTGATGTGGACAAAGCGGCCCCGCAATGCCTCCGGGGCAGCCGTGCGGCGTCCTCCTTTGAACTAACCACTCACGCATGCGAACCGACGCGTACATCTCACACGCCACTAGATGCCGACAATGCGCCGAACCTTACAGACTTCCTGGCAGAAATCGTCGTGAGGAATGCCGGGCAGTACAATCCGACATGACCGCAGAATGATTGTCCATTTGTTTCGCTTGGGCTGCGCGCTCCCCGCTTGTGCAATCGGGCTGTCATCAGACGGTAGCGTATCCGGACAGCCCGCAGCGCGCCATGGGCGCCGGAACCTTTCTCATGTCGATTTGTACTGCCCCCCGTCTTGTGCTAGACTCATGCGGCAATTCTTCGTTGTCGTTCGCCATTGGACCATCCTGACCCCGGGGGATCCAGATCGATGAGTACGGAACGATCCATTCTCCTTGACTCAATCAACGAGACCATCCGATTCGAACTCCGCGGCAGTGGGACCGCCCTGGCCCGCAAGCCCATCGGCCCCGACGGCTGGCATGTCTTTCCATGTTGCGATTGCGGATACATTGTCTCCGGCCGAGTGAAATTCCGCATGCGCGACGGCACTACCTGTGCCGCTCGGAGTGGAGACAGCTTCGTGTTGCTTCCGGGGATACAGTACCGTTACGTCATCAGGCCGGTAGCGGGAGGCGGCGCCGAGGACGAAGGACCGCGCGTGGAGGTAATCTGGACACAAACGAACTTCCTTCTTCTGCATTCTGTCTCCGTGTTCTCGCTGCTCGACGTACCCGTGGTCATTCGAGATGCCGACAGTAAGAGTATCGGGCAGATCAATCGGCAACTCGTGGCTTTGCAGGATCCGGATCGGAGCCCTTCCTTGCATCGGATTGCCAGGCAAAAGGAGCTGGGATTTCGTTTTCTTTCTGTGTTGACGCGGGTGGGGAAGTTGCGAACGGACCGCCTGCCCAGGCTACGGGCCCTTCGGCGTCTCGCCCCGGTGTTTCAGTTCCTGAGCAGTAACTTGGGGTCGACCCTGTCGCGGGATTCGCTGGCGGAATTGGCCAACCTCTCCCCGACGCGGTTCCACACGATCTTCAAACGTGCCATGGGTGTAGCCCCCGTGCACTATGTGCAGAAGATGCGGATGCGAATGGCCATGAACGTCTTGCTGGCCACAGACCTCCCCATCGCGGAAGTTGCCTCCCAGGTGGGGTTCAACGATCCCTTCCACTTCAGCCGGATCTTCCGCAAGAATTCCGGGATCAGCCCTTCCGAGTACCGCGCACGCGGTCTGCATCCTTTTGGCGGCTGAATGCGCGCGGAATCTTACGAACAGGCCGCACCGGAAGCGTAATTCATTTGTAAGATTTGCCGTTGGATCGGCATGAAGAGCAAGAGGATGCCCTAAACGTTAAGGTCAAGAGGAATAAGGAGGTAGAGAATGAGCCCCGCAACAGTCGAATTGACCCATGCTGGAACGGAGGCGGCCGTGGTGGTGCATCCCGCCCCTTCGGGTGCGGAGATGTCGGACGACTACACCGTGAAGGTGAACGGCAAAGAAGTCCCCGTCTATCGCGCCGCCGGGACCGACGCGCCCGAGCGGAACCCGTACGACACCAAGAATTTCAGAATCCACACCCCGTATTCATTCGCGTATTTCGATTTCGCCGGCCCGGCTACCGTGGAAATCACCACGGCCGACCGGTCGTTGGACGCCGTGGCCGTGCGGCCCGAGTCCAAGAGCATTGAGGCGGCGGTCGAGGGCAAGAGCATGGTCTTCACCTTGAGTGAGGCGCCGTGCCATCTGTCCATCGAACCCGCGGCGCGAGACAGGCCATTGCTCCTCTTCGGCAATCCTCTGGAACAGGACGCGCCGAATCCGAATGATCCGGACGTCGTGTATTTCGGCCCTGGCTTTCACAAGCCGGACTCGATCATCCTGACCAGCGACCAGACTCTCTACATTGCCGGCGGGGCCGTGGTCCAGGCAGGCGTGACAGCCTCCGGTTCCAACATCAGGATCCGGGGTCGTGGGATTCTCGACGGTCTGCCGTGGGACCACGCGAAAGGACCCCAGCCCGACGGCGGCGCCCAACCGATGTTGTATGCCAAGAAATGTTCGGACCTGAGCATCGAGGGGATCATCGTCAAGGACAGCTGGCGCTGGAATGTCGGCATCTACAGCTCTTCGCATGTGGAGATCCGGAACCTGAAGGTCGTCGCCAATCGCTGTGAGAACGAAGACGGGATCGATCTGCTGGACACGCAGCACGTGACTATCTCCGATTGCTTCATCCGCAGCGACGACGATTGTATCGCCCTGTTGACGCAATGGACAACGGTTCCCGTCTTCGATGTGACGGCCACGCGCTGCTCGCTGTGGAGCGATCGCGGGCAAATCTGGCGGATCGGCTCCGGATGGCAGCGGCTGGGGGTGGCATGCCCGCCGATGAAGCAGTTGCGGTTCAAGGACATCGACGTTCTCCACTGCGGGCCCGCCGCGGTCGCGCGCCTTGAGCCGAACAAGCACCAGCCTCTGGAAGACGTGCGCATCGAGAATCTCCGGGTCCATCGCGAAGGCCAGAAGCTCCTGTGGAAGGTACAGCCCTGGCCGGAGACGTACAGCCCGATTCGGAACTGCGTCTTCAAGGACATTTTCGTGACCGGCGAATCCGGCGGAAGGGATGGGATCATCCGGGTGCAAGCTCCCGATGCGCAGGCCACGGTGAGCGACATCACCTTCGAGAATTTCGTTCGGTACGGCCGGCTGACCTTGCGGGATTCGCCGGACGTTGAGATCGGCGAGAACACGCACAACATCACGTTCACGGGGCCTGCGGCCTCCGAGTAGCGATGCGAGGTCCGTCGGAAAGGTCGGAAAACCTCGAGCGGGCCGAAAGGGGCTGTACTCCCCACGACAAGGCAAGCGAAAGAGAGGAGGAGCGCTCAAGTGGATTTGACGAACAAGAAGGTCCTGCTAACCGGCGCCGGCCGCGGAATCGGCAAAGCCGCCCTGCTGCGCCTGGTTGGCGAGGGGTGCCAGGTCATGGGCGTTGCGCGGAGCGAGAGCGAATTGAATGAGGCGGTGAGAGAAGCCAACGGATCGACGGGAAAAGCCTTTGCTTTTCCAGCCGATCTGGCGGACATGAAGAGCGTCGACCGGATCTGACCCCGAACGAAAGAAACGTGAGATGAACAGAACGGCCGAATCGCAGAACGAGGGGGGCGAATGATGATTTCCGGCAGGGACGGCGAGAGCAGCGCGCTATATGGGCAGAAATCATGGCGCGTGGTCTCGGACTGCGTCGAAGCATTTGTAACCGAGCGTGGCGGCATGCTGGCGCCCGTGACCTTCGATCGGCAGAACCGGCGGATTCAGCCGTATTCCATCGCGCCCTGGCACAGTGAGGCGCTCGACGAGACCGTTCCCGGCTGGCACAGGGTGTTCCGCGGGGATTTCTTCTGCCTGCCCTTTGGCTTGAACAACACGGTCTACCGCGGTGAAGAGCACGGCGTGCACGGAGAAATCGCAAGCGAGCCCTGGACATTTGAAGGAATCGAGCAGGGCAACGGGCG
Organism: Kiritimatiellia bacterium; assembly: GCA_016929905.1. Taxonomy (GTDB): domain Bacteria; phylum Verrucomicrobiota; class Kiritimatiellia; order JAFGHX01; family JAFGHX01; genus JAFGHX01. Next base: position 15,349 of record JAFGHX010000336.1, on the reverse strand, counting down.
TACCACGCTGCACCTGAGTTTCACCACGAAGGTCAGGCCGGGCCGGATCGACAAGTTCCTGTCCCTGGTGGACGGCCAGAACGCGGTCTATTGCCGGCATGTCATCTCGGGAATGGAAGGCGCCATGCCCATGGGCCATCACGCCATGCTGCAACTGCCGGAAGAGGAAGGAAGCGCGCTGATTTCCATGAGCCCAAAGGCTTATTGGCAGGTGTTCCCGGAAACGGACCTGCATCCCGGCGAGAGCAGCTACAGCGCATTGAAAGCGGGCGCACGGTTTGAATCGCTCCAACGGGTGCCGGCCGCATCCGGCGAATTCGTTGATGCGTCACGGTTCCCCGCCAGGCCGGGAAATGATGACGTCATGCTCTCGATCAACAGGCAAGGAGGGCCGTTCGCGTGGAGCGCGGCAAGCATCCCGCAGTGGAACTACGTCTGGTTCGCCTTGAAGGACGCTGCCGTGCTGTGTTCAACGCTCATGTGGCTTTCCAACGGGGGACATCGGTTGTACCCTTGGAATGGCCGGCACAGGCACCGGATTGCCCTGGAGGAAATGACCGGCAACTTCCATTATGGCCTCGCCGAATCCGCCGAACCCAATGCGCTCAGCGCCATGGGGTTTACCACCGCGCACAGCCTGTCCGCAGACTCCGCGTTCACCGTCAACTACATCATGGCTGTCGCTCCCACGTCCCGAGGATTTGGCCGGGTGAAATCCATTGAACCGGGACCCGGGCGCCGGACCGTGATCCTGACTTCCGCGAGCGGACAGACGGTGGAGCAGGGTCTGGATCCCGACTTCCTGCGCGGCGGCTGAGATTTGTGAGGCGCACGCCGCCGAATTTCTGTAAGATCCGTGTTTCGATCGGCATCAAGCCGCAGGAGAGCCCCATGGACCAGCGCGACGCATTCGCAAAGCTTCTGGCAGCCCACAGTACGGGTTTCCACGCCTTCGCCTTCACGATCTTCGGCAAACACGAAGAGGCGGAGGAGGTCCTGCAGAAGGCGTCGGTCATCATGTGGGAGAAGTTCGGTACGTTCAAGCAGGGCACCTCTTTCGGCGCTTGGGGCCGGGCCGTGCTGACACGTGTGGCGTGGAGCCACGCCCGGGCGAAGAAGCGACAGCCCGTGCTCCTTGAAGAGGACGTCCTGGAGCGGCTGGCGGACGCCCATGAGCGCGTGGATGCCGCCTATCGCAGCGAGCGGATGGTGGACGCGCTGCATGTTTGCATCCGCGGGCTGCCCGAGAATCAGCGCAGAATGCTGAACCTGAAATACTGCGAGCGCAAGAGCAGCATCAATCTGGCGGAGATTTTCCGAAAGAGCGTCCAGGCCATCGACGTGGCCTTGTTCCGAATCCGCAAGCAGCTCGAGCAATGCATTCGGCTGCGGCTCTCGCAGGAGGAAGTCGGGCTATGAACCCCGCCGAATTCGAGAGATTGGCGTGGCAGTACCTCGACGGCACACTCGATGCGGCCGGCGCGGAAACGGTTAAGGAACGGCTGCGGGCCGATCCGGAAGCGGCCCGGCGGTTCGCCGAGCTGTCCGTCCTGCACGTGGGCATTCACAAGTGCCTGGTGACGGACCAGCACGCACGCGTGGCGCAATCTGAAGACGGCATGGGGCGGGTTCTGCCGGGTGAAGACGGTGAAGAACAGGAATGGCGGGCGGAAATGCACCCGCGCCCGAGGCGGCGCGGCATGGCCGGCGAGCGGCCCGGCTGGAGCCCCCCCGCCCGTCGTCGGAGCTGGTGGCGCACCGCGCTCGCCGCATCGGTGCTCGTCGCGGTCGGGTTGTTCATCGGCATGCGGATAGGGCAGCTCAAGATCGGGGAGACACCGCCGGCCGGCGGCGCGATGCCGATTCTGGCGCAGGTGCGCGGTTCGGTCGCCGTCGGCCGCGCGGGGGAACGGCGCGCCGCCGTGGCGGGTGCCGCTCTGCGCGCCGGCGAAACCGTCGCCACCGGGGGGAACGGGAGCGAGGCCGTGCTCCGGTATCCGGAGGCCGGGACTATCGAAATGGGCGCCGATACGGAACTGCAGCTCGGCGTGACGTCGCCGGCCGTGACGCCGGCCGGCAAGCCGTCCGTCTTCCACGGGTTCGTGGTGACCGGATCGATCACCGCGGATTTGGCGGGGGCGCCGGCGCAGGCACTGCTGTTCGGCACGCCGCACGCCGAAATCCGGGTCGTGGGAACTCGTTTCTCGGTTGTCATGCACGGGACGCAGACCGTCGTCGAGGTGATGAGGGGCGAACTGCACGTCCGCAACGTGCGCAGCGGCAGAGCCGCGCCGCTGCGTGAGGGATACCGCGCCGTCGCCGGCGCCGACGGCCGTCTGGATGTCGCCAAGACGGGCCAGGCGCCCGGCGGCGGGCCTGCCGCGCCGCCAACCGGGTTGCTCGCCCGGTACACGTTCGATGAGCGCGCCGGTGCCGTGGTGCGGGACGTTTCGAATACCGGCCGCGCGCTGGATCTGCGCATTCGCGATCCGAAAACGGTCGAATGGCTCACGGACGGCGGACTCGCCCTGCGCCGGCCGACCGTGATCGCTTCGGAGCAGCCGGCGCGCAAGATCGTCGAGGCCTGCCGGGCCAGCAACGAATTGAGCGTCGAAGTCTGGGTCCGAACCGTCGGCCGCCAGCCCAGCGCAGCCCGCGCCGGAAAGGAGTTCCGCCGTATCGTCTCGCTGTCGAGCGATCCGTACAACAGGAATTTCTCACTCGGCGAAGCCGTAACGGGCTACGCCGCACGGCTGCGCACGACGGCGACAAACGAAAACGGCGTGCCCGAACTCTTGTGCCGGCCCTGGAACATCGTGCCCGGGCTGTATCACCTGGTGTTGACCCGGGATCGCAACGGCGTCGCGCGCCTGTTCGTCAACGGGCTCGACAGGCTGGCCGGAACGCTCGACTACGACGCGGGCCGGACCGTGTCGTGGAAAACACCCGTGCTTGTGCCCGGAGACTTTTCGAACTGGAACCCCGCTTTCCCGCTCGTGCTCGGTGATGAGCCGGAGGGAACCGAGCCCGGCGTGCGGTCCTGGCTCGGCGTCTTGCGCTACGTGGCGATCTTCAGCCGCGCGTTGCCGCCTGACGAAGTCGCCCGCAATTATCAGGACGGCCAGGCACGTTACGCCGGCATGGTGCGCCGCTGAACACGCACCATACGGCACGCGTTCCTTCTCAATCGGGAGAAGGCCGCCTCTCAGTTTTGAGAAACTGAGAGGCGAGGCCGGCGGAGATGAGGCAGCGCGTGTGCGGGAAGCCACGACATGTGGTAGGCCGGACGTGGAGGCTGGCGGGGGCGGACAGGGGCCGGCCGAAATGGCGCCTCGGCGCGGGGTTGGCACGGTTTGTGCTGCGAACAGTCAATTGGGAAGCGCTAAGTCAAGAGGAGATACGAGAGATGGAACATAGACATGGCAAGCGTATGATTCCGCGATGGGCATACGGCTCCCTCTGCGTGCTTTTCGCCCTGCCGTTGCACGCGGCCACGTTGGTTCCGCGGAGCGCGACCTGGCAGTACGCGAAGGGGACCTCGGAAGCGTCGGACCCGAGGTCTGCCTGGCGGCAATACGATTTCGACGACTCGGCCTGGGCGCGCGGCGTCGCGCCGATCGGGTACGGCGAGGCGTGGATCCAGACGGCGCTGACCGACATGGAGAACAGCTACTCGACGTTTTTCCTGCGGAAGGCGTTCTCCGTCACGAGCCTGGACGCCGAGACGCGGGTGCGGCTGGAGATCAACTACGACGACGGGGTCATCGTCTGGATCAACGGCGACCGGGTCTACGAAGAGAATGCCCCGGACGGGCAGCCGCTGTACAATGCGCTGGCCACCGGCGATCACGAGAGCGGGGCCTATGAGACCAATGCGCTGTCGTTCCCGGCCGATTACCTGGAGCTGGGCGCCAACGTCATGGCCGTACAGGTCTTCAACCGCACGCTGAACAGCAGCGATTCGGTGTTCGACGCGCAACTGAGCACCTACAAACGGGTCGCCGACACGAAGTTCAGTTCCGACCGCGGTTTCTACGATTCGCCGTTCGGCGTGACGATCACGACCGCGACCCCGGGCGCGACGATCCGGTACACGACGGACTGCAACTGGCCGTCGGAGACCTCCGGGACGATCGGCGGCACGAGCGTGGTGGTGAGCATCACGGACACGCGCTCGGCGGTCTGCCTGCGCGCGCTGGCCTGCAAGGGCGGCTACGAATCCACCGACATCGACACGCACACCTACGTCTTCGTCAAGAACGTGGAGAACCAGGCGGAGAGTCCGCCGTCCGGGTTCCCTTCCTACTGGGGCACGGAAGGCAGCAAGACCGTGCGCGGCGATTACGGGATGGAGCCGACCATCGTGAACGACTCGCGCTGGAACGGCCAGTTCCAGGCGTCGCTGCTGTCGATTCCCGCCATCTCCGTGACGCTGAGCCGCTCGGACGCGTTCACCGGCAGCCCGTCCCTGTTCGGCTCAACGCGCGACGCGGCGGAGGGGCTGTGGAAGCAGGGCTCGGCCGAGCTGATCTATCCGCCCGGCTACACCGCCACCAAGGGCGGCGAGGGCTTTCAGATCGACTGCGGGGTCGGCCTGTTCGGCGGCAACGCGTTCAAGCGTTCGATCAAGTTCAAGTTCTCGCGCGAATTCGGGCCCGCCAAGCTGAACTATCCCTTCTTCGAGGAGATGGGCCTGCATCATACGGATTCGGATGCCGGCCGCTACGACCGCCTCTACCTGCGCGGCGGCAAGAACCGCTCGTTGTGCGGGTGGATGCAGCAGCAGCAGGAGAAGACGACCGGCGCGCGCGACTTGTGGATGAAGGAGACGCAGATGGCGATGTCGGGCATGGGCAGCCACGGCGCCTTCGCGCACGTGTACGTCAACGGCATGTACTGGGGCGTTTACAACCCCGTCGAACGCCCGGATCACCACCATGCGAGCGAGTACCTGGACGGCGAGGAGGAGAAATGGTTCTGCGTCCGATGCCGCATTGAGGCGTCGGGCAGCGGCGAGCAGAACCTCGAATACGAGAACGGCGACCGGTCGCGCTGGGACAAGCTGATCGGCGATCTGGGCGCGCGCAGCACGCTGGACAACGCGGCGCAGTATCAGGAGATGGGCCAGTACCTCGACCTGCCGCGGTTCAGCGACTACGTGATGCTCTACTGGTACGCCGGGGCCGGCGACTGGCAGGAAGACAACCACTACAACAACTTCTACCATGTCAACTACGGCGGCGACACCGCCCGAGGGGCGACGCCCGGCATCTACTTCGTCTGGGACGCCGAGCTGGCGTTCTCCAATCTCGACGATCCCTCCAACCCGGCGCTGAGCTGGCTGCAGTGGTTCTGCACGAGCAACGCCTGGGTCAAGCCCCAATTCCTGACCAGTACGGAAGGGAGCCCCTCGGCGCACGATTTTCAGTCGGAAATGCACCGGCATGTCGCGCGCCCGTTCCGCAGTCTGTGGCGCAATTCGGATTTCCGCACGCTGTGGGCGGACCGGATGTACAAGCACTGCAAGCAGAGCGGCGGCGCGTTGACCGACGCCGAGGCGCTCGGCCGCTTCGACGACCTGCACCGGCACATCGCCAAGGCGTGGCTCTCGGAGACGGCGCGCTGGGGCGACACCAAGGAGACGGTCGAATGGCCATGGCGCAAGTTCACCATGGCCGACTGGCATTCGGCGACGAATATCCTGGTGAACAACATGGTGGGAAATGCGGACAGGTTCGTGAACATCTGCCGGAACCAGACGATGGTGTCGTGGAAGCTGTACCCGTCGCTCGATCCGCCGACCTTCGCGCGGGAAGGGGGCGCGATCGCGTCCGGGTTCGCGCTGACGATGTCGAATCCGAACACGAGTGGCGTGCTCTACTACACGACCGACGGTTCGGACCCGCGCGCCTCGGGCGGCGCGCCGGCGGCCGGTGCGCAATCGTACACGGGGCCGCTGGGCCTCGCGAAGACGAGCCACGTTCGCGCGCGTGTCTACAAGACGACCAGCACGTGGAGCGCGGAGCACGCGGCCACCTTCCATTACACGGGGCATTACGACCGGCTGCGCTTCACGGAAATCATGTACAACCCGGCGGAAGGCAGCGAGCACGAGTTCCTGGAAATCCAGAACACGGGTACGAGCGCGCGCGGACTGTCCGATATGCGGTTCCGGGGGCTGGACTACACCTTCGCGCCGGGCGCCGAACTGGCGAGCGGGAAGATGGCCGTGCTCGTGGCCGACGAGACGGCGTTCGCCGGCCGGTATCCGGGCCGGAAGGACGCGATCGAAGCGGGCGGCGGGCTGTTCGGCGTCTTTCGCGGGCGGCTGGACAACGGGGGCGAGCGGCTCGCGCTGCTCGACGGCGAGGGCCGCACGGTCACCTCCGTGCGTTACAACGACAAGGATCCCTGGCCGGAGGAGGCCGACGGGGACGGCTATTCGCTGGTACCGACCGACACGACGGGCGATCAGGACGACCCGGCCCGATGGCGGGCGAGCAACCTGATCGGCGGCTCGCCCGGCTACGAGGACGGCGCGGCCTACCGGGTGGTGATCGGCGAGGCGCTCACGCACACCGATCCGCCGGACGTGGACGCGATCGAGCTGTACAATGCCGGCGCGGCGGCCGTCGACATCGGCGGCTGGTACCTGAGCGACAGCGTGGCGAACTATCGCAAGTACCGCATTCCGAGCGGGACCCCGCTGCCGGCGGGCGGCCGCGCCGTGTTTGACGAGGCGCGGCACTTCGGGAACGCCGCCCAGGCGGACGACCCGTTCCTGCTCAGCTCGCACGGGGACCAGATCTACCTGACGCACTGGGACGCCGCCGGCAATCTGCTCTACATGGCTGAGGAAGCGTTCGGCGCGGCGGCGAACGGCGTGGCGTTCGGCCGCCACGTCTGCAGCGACGGGGACGTGGATTTCGTGGCGCAGAGCACGACGAACACGCTCGGCGCGGCGAACGCCGAACCGCGCGTCGGCCCGATCGTGATCAACGAGATCCTGTATCATCCCGTCGTGGGCGCGGACGAATTCGTCGAGCTGTACAACGCGAGCGATGCGCCGGTCGGCCTGTACGACGGGGCCAACCCCGCCAACACCTGGCGGCTGACCAACGCGGTCGACTACGCGTTTCCGGCCGGCGTGACGATGGACCCCGGCGAATACGTGCTGGTCGTCGCCACGAATGCAGCCGACTTCCGGGCACGATACGGGATCGGCGCGAGCGTGCAGGTCTTCGGCCCGTACAGCGGCATGCTCGACAACGGCGGCGAGAGCGTCGAGCTGGTCCGGCCGGACGCGCCGGACCCGGAAGGGATTCCGTGGATCCGGGTCGATCGCGTCAAGTACAACGACGACAGCCCGTGGGCGGAGAGCCCGGACGGCGACGGCCCTTCCCTCGAACGGATCGACCCGGCCGGTTACGGCAACGATTCGGCGAACTGGTCGGCGAGCCTGGCCGCGGGCGGCACGCCGGGCGCGCCGAATTCGGGGGTGCTCGTCGCCGCCACCGCCGGCTGGCGTTACTACGACCGGGGCGTGGACCTGGGCACGGCCTGGCGCGCCGCGCCGGGCGGCTACGACGACAGCCGCTGGGCGGACGGCAACGCGCCGCTGGGCTACGCGGCCGACGACGGCTACCCGGAACTGGACACGACCGTAAGCTACGGCGACGACCCGGCCAACAAACACATCACCACCTACTTCCGCAAGACCTTTATGCTCGGTGCGGAGCCCGGGCTTGTGACGAACCTGACGCTGCTGGCCAAGTATGACGACGGGTTTGTCGCCTATCTCAACGGCCAGGAGGCGGCCCGCGGCTCGATGCCGGGCGGCACGATCGGCTACGGGACCCTGGCCGCCAGCCACACGGCGGCGAGCTACGAGTCGTTCCCGCTGACGGCGTATGCCGGCGCGTTGGTTCGGGGGCTCAATGTGCTCGCCGTCGAGGTCCACCAGTCCGGGGGCAACAGCAGCGACCTGTTCCTCGACGTGCAGCTCACGTACGCCGTGGAGCCGGGCGGCAACCCGCCGGCGGCGCCCTCGGGTCTCGTCGCCACGGCCGCCTCCGCCAGCCGCATCGACCTGCGCTGGACGGACGCGAGCGACAACGAAACCGGGTTCAAGATCGATCGGCGCCGGACCGGCACGAGTACCTGGGAACGGATCGGCACCACGGCGGCGGATCAGACGACGTACTCCGACATGAGCCTGCCGTCGGGCACCACGTTCTACTATATGGTGAAGGCGTACAACGCGGACGGAAACTCCGCCTATTCGGGCGTGGCCGCCGCCACGACGGACGCCGGGCCGCCCGCCGCGCCGCAGAGCCTGACGGCTACCGCCGCCTCCACCACGCGGATCGAGTTGACCTGGATCGACAGCAGCGGAAACGAACAGGGGTTCCGGATCGAGCGCAGCCCGAACGGCAGCTCCGGCTGGGTCGAGATTGCCGCCGTGGCGGCCGACGTGACGAGCCTGACCGACAACGGCCTGCCGCCGGCCACCCCGTTCTACTACCGGGCCCGCGCCTACAACGCGGCCGGCACGTCGCCCTACTCGAATATCGCCGGCGCCACGACTCCGGCCGTGACGGTGCGCTTTTCGGTGTCGGCGTCCAACGGCAGCGAGGGCGCCTCCCCGGCCACGCTCGCTGTGTTGTTGAGCGGCGCCTCGATCTACGAGGTGCGCGTGGACTACGCGGCGACCGGCGGCACCGCCACCGCTGGCGGCGTGGACTACACCCTGTCGCCCGGCACCCTGACGTTCAGCCCCGGCCAGACGAGCCGGTCCTTCTCGCTGACGGTTACGCAGGATGAGGAGGCCGAGTCGCCGGACGAAACCGTCGTGCTGAGCTTGAGCAACCCGGCCAACGCGCAACTCGGCAGCCCGGCCACGCACACCTACACGATCCGGGACGACGACGTGCTCTTCACGGCGTACAACGACCTGGCCTGGTTCGCCGGCCAGCTCAATACCCGGATCACCACCTACACCCGCGGCCAGGGCGGCGCGCTCGTGGATTACGCGAGCGGCAGCGCGCTGCCCGTCACCGTGACGGTCAGCGACGGTGGTGCCGGGCCGTGGGACTTCCAGGGCGAGCCGGCCACGGCCGGCGACGCGTACGCGCTCTTCAACGGGATCGTGGACTGTCACGGGCTGCTCAGCTACGCACCGACCAATCTGGTGCTGAGCCTGCACGGGCTCGACCCCGGCCGGCGGTATGAGTTCGTGCTGTTCGGGAACCGCGCGGAGCCGGCCTACACCGACCGCTTCACGCGTACCACCATCGGCGGCGCGGCAAGCTTCCAGAACCTCAGCCCGGGCGCCGCGCCGGGCGACAGCCAGTCCGTCATCTGCACCGGGTCGAACCCGGCCGGCGCCGTGGCCCGGTTCGCCGCCATCGATCCGGGCGCCGACGGCACCGTCAGCTTCACTGTCTCCGACAACGACAGCAAGTTCTACGCCAACGCCTTCATGCTCAAGGAGAGCGACGCGGGCGGCACGGAGGAGCCGGTGTTGGAGTTCACCGCCTACAACGACCTGATGTGGCAGGCCGGCCAGCTTGCGGCGAACATCACGACCTATGCGCCGTGGAGCGTGCTCGGCCTCGCGACGAACGGGCCGCTCGTGAACCACGCCGACGGCACCGTGCTGCCCGTGCAGGTGGCGGTGGGCACGGCGGAACCGTTCCTGACCGGCTACACGAACCAGGGCGCGAACGCGGCGGCGGGCACGGATGCCGGCGCGGCGTTCGCCGGGAAGGTCGACGCGATGGGCCTGGCGAAGGGCGGCTATGACCTCGAGTTCAGCGGGCTGGACCCGGCCAGGCGTTATACGCTGGTCCTGTTCGGCAACCGCGACAATGCCGCCTATACGGACCGGTTCGCGGAGTTCGTGATCTCGGGCGCGACCACATTCGAGAACCAGAGTTCGGCCGGCACGCAGAAGGCGACCGTCTCCGTGGCCGACGACCTCACGCGCTACTGCGCGGGCTGGAACACGACCGCCGGCTACGTGGCGCGGTACGCGGACATCGATCCGGGCGCCGACGGCCGCATGCGGATGACGGTCCAGGGCGTGGATGCCTACCTCAACGCGTTCATGCTGCAGGCGTACGGCGCGGCGGGCGAGGAGGAGACGACGAACAGCGTGCCGAGCGGCGCCACCTGGCGCTATGCCAGGGGCACGGCCGAAGCGTCCGGTCCGGCGACCGCCTGGCGCGCAGCGGCCTTCGACGACTCGGGCTGGGCCGCCGGCCCGGCGCCGTTCGGATACGGCAGCGCGTCGTTCGGCACGACGCTGAGCGACATGCAGAATTCCTATGGCTGCCTGTTCCTGCGGCGGACGTTCGACGTGCCGGAGCCCGGCCTCATCAGCGAAGTCCGGCTGCAGGGCACCTACGACGACGGGTTCATCGTCTGGATCAACGGCCGGGAGGCCGAGCGCCTGAACGTGGCCGGGGCGCCGGGCACGTTCGTCCCGTTCGATGCGTTCGCGGCGAACGTGGTGACCGACGCGCTGCCCTGGAGCGCGTCGCTGACCGGCGCGAACCTGCCGAACCTGGTGCCGGGCCCCAACATCATGGCGGTCCAGGTGTTCAACCAGACGCTGGGCAGCAGCGACCTCTGCTTCGACGTGGAATTGGCGCTCGTGCGCGAGCTGCTCACGCCGGACGAGGACGCGGATCGCGATTCGATGCCCGATGACTGGGAGATCGCACGGCTCGGCGGGACCGGCGTGGCGCACAACGCCGATTCGGACGGCGACGGCGCCTCCAACCTGGAGGAATACATCGCCGGGACGGATCCCGCCTCGACCGCCAGTACCTTTGCCGTCTCCATTTCGGCCAGCGCCGGCGAGATGAGGGTCGCGTTCCCCACCGTCGTGGCCGCCGGCACAGGCTACGACGGGCTTACCCGCCACTACGCACTCCAGCAATGCTCCGCCGCAATCAACGACGGGGTCTGGGACAGCGTGCCCGGCTGGTCGGACGTGCCGGCGGCCGGGTCGGCCCTGATCTACACCAACACCAGCCCCGCCGCGGACACGTGGTACCGGGCCAGAACATGGCTCGAGTAGGCCGCCTTGCGTACATCCGGTGGAGGGCCGGCTTCTCCGCCGCAGGCGCCTGTGGCACGACGTGCCGGCCGCTTGAACCGGTAAGCTTGGGTGTTCGCGGCGCGGGCAGAATCCGCGCGCGCGCTACGCAGGGCGTCCAGACATCGGCCGCCCTCTCTTACACGCCCTCGCCTTTGCCGGGGATCTCCGGTTGCGCCGGACCGCGGGCGCGGAGCGTGAGATGGTCGGCCGGACTGCGCACGGGCGGGCCCGGCCGGTTCATGGGGTGGGCATAGAGCAGGGTCGTCGAGCGCCGCGCGTGGCCGAGCAGTTCCTGGACCGTCTGGATGTGGCAGCCGTCCTGGACCAGGTGCGCGGCGAACGAGTGACGCAGGGTATGGCAAGTGACCGACTTGTCCAGGCCCGCTTGGCGCGCCGCGTGCTTCACGCGGAGCTGGAGTGTCTCCTTGCTGAAGTGGGGGCGCTGCACGCGGCGCGTCGCCGGGTCGACCGAGAGGCGCCGGGCGGGAAAGAGATGCTGATCGGGCCATTCTCCGTCGGTTTGCCCGTAGCGGCTGTCTTCGTCGAAGACCTGGCGCGCGCGCGTGAATTGCTCGCGCACGGGCTCAGCGAAAATGTCCGGCAGCGGCGTCATGCGGTCCTTCTGCCCCTTGCCGTCCGCCACCCGGATCTGGCGCCGGTCGAGATCGATATGTTTGACCCGCAGGCGCAGGCATTCGCTGAGACGCAACCCGCTGCCGTACATGAGCGCGGCCATCAGGTGGCAATCCCCGTCAAGGTGACTCAGCAGCGCGCTCACTTGCTCGCGCGTGAGCGAGGCCGGTACGCGCCGCGGGCGCTTGGCGCGAACGAAGCCGTCGAACTCGCCGGGGTCAAGCCCCAGAACCTGGGTGTAGAGGAAGACGATCGCGTTCAATGCCTGGTTCTGGGTGCTGGCCGAGACGTTTCGCTCTTCGGCCAGGTAGCTGAGGTAGGCATGGATTCCGGCGGGCCCGATCTCTTGCGGCGGACGCTGGTCGTGAAAGGCGAGGAAGCGGGCCGCCCAGGCGGCATAGGCGCTGCCGGTTCGCGCCGAATAGTGGCGGGTGCGGATCTCCCTGCGCAGCCGGTCGAGCAGCGCGCTATGCCGCGGGTCCGGCCGCCCGCCGTCTGCCCGGGCGTCGCGAGGGCGCGGCGCCGCACCGCCGGCCCGTTCCGCGGGTATCGCATTCAGGGCGATGCCCAGATGATCGCGGTACAGAACCTGCAGCGCTTCACGCGCCTGTTCGTATTGCCAAGGCGCTATGTCTTCCCGCCTTTTGAGCCGGTCCAGAAAAGCTCGAATGTCCGCCAGACACCGCGCGCGCAGCGGCACGCCCCGGATCGACGCCGCAAACTTGTGCGCCCAGTAAACATGCCATCGGACCCGTTCGTCCGGGATCCCCGCCTTCCGCACCGCAGCCTCGTACCCACCCCAAAACCCGTTGACATCCCCGCTCGCCATCCCTCATAATACTCCATATCGATACATTTAGCCGCACTGGCTGAAAGCTAGGCTAGCGCGCTATGTGTAATTGTCAATATTGAATATGGTGTAATGCAATCAATAACTGTTCGCCGCAGAGGAGTAAACACCGACATGCCAGACCTTCGTGAGCAACCGTGGAACAGCCTCGTGCCACTGATTCCCTTTGCCGATCACTGCGTGTCTGCCGAAGGGGCCTTCTGGCATCCAAAGCTCCAGCGCGCAGGACTGGCTGACCAGCATGACGCCATCTTTCATGGCGAGGCAACCGTCCAACTCACCCGTTGGAGGCTTCTGGATTTCACTTATCCGAATCCGGAACAGAAGTGTCTCGAAATTCTGCTTTGGGGCTACCCTACCGGTATGCAGGGACAGCAGCATCTTGCTTACCTCCGCAATCTGGGTCAGATCGCTGCCGCCGCTGGGGTGAACGCCACTTGGCGAGAATACTACGACGGTCTGAACGCCCTCGGCAATCTCGGCATATCGACAATCACCAAGTTGGCGTATTTCTTTCAGCGATCCTTTGATGGCTTCAAATCCTTGATCCTGGACCAGAAGATGATTTCAATCATGGCCGAAGGAAGATGGGAGCCTTTGCATATGCCTGCACTCCAGTACAATAATGCTGTCGGCCAATATGTCGGCTACGTGAAGCAGATTCACATGGCCGCCGAGGTCATCCATGCCACGCCGGACCAAGTCGAACTGTTCTTGTTCTCATGGGGCAAGTCATTTTGAACGGCAAGAGAAGATGGAAGGCGTGTGCCGCCGGTGCGCCCCACAGGAACCGGGTCCCTTTATTCATTCGGGTGGCAGGGAGGTCGCCGTGACAAAAGATGGCATTTTGTGGTTCATTGTGCTGGCAGTCATCATCCCTCTCGCAACATCCGGAGAGAAAACGGGGGATCCTCTAACCAACTCCGCTGCCAACCGAGCGGAAGCCCTGTGCAAACGCTTGGCGTCTGATCCACCTAACACGAATCTTCTGGCGAGTCTCAAGTCGGTTATGTTCGATGCGGAACCTCGGGACGCGCAGCCGAGGTATATCGCTGCTTACAGTCTAGGGGAACTCCTGGCCGGAGATTCAGAGGAGGCGAGGGTGGGCAGGGACTACTTGGCGAAGAGTTTCCCGTTTTCGGAGTTCATCAAGTTCCTCACAATGGATACCCTCGGCGGCCCTTGCCCCGATTGCGACGGTCGAGGCGTCACGCATCAGACATGCACTCTGTGCAAGGGCTCAGGCAAATGCGCCAACTGTGGTGGATCAGGTAGAATTCGACACCATTTTTCAGGTGATGTTCGAAGATGCGGGATGTGCAGCGGCTCAGGCAAGTGTAGGAACTGCGGGGGATCGGGGCGCATTAGCAACAGTTGCGCTCACTGCTGCGGGACGGGAACAATAATGTCCGTGCCCAGAGCACGGCAAGTCTATCTGTGTATCCTGCGCGGCGAGAACATCCCGCCTGTGAACAACAAAGCGGCCGTGGATTCGAGACATGCGACGGATGCCCCAGGCAGAAGATCCAACAGGATCTTCGCGCACGATGTGGCCATCGCATATTCTGAGAATGAGATTGCTGCGGACGAGAAGTACTTGAACAAAGTCGTCACGGTTGTCGGCATAGCAATGAAGATCGGAAAGAATCTAGGAGGTGGGGCATATGTCCTTGTCGGAAGGGGGGAGTACTATCTCTATTGTTCGTTTGGAGACTCACAGAAGAAGCACGTCGCAAAGCTCAAGATTTGGGACAAGGAAGTGATTGTCCAAGGAACGTGCAAAGGCAAAGGACTGCTTGGTCAAGTCTACCTGGAGGATTGCGTGTTCCAATCGTATTGATCCCGTCGATGTTGAAGTCCATGGAACGGTCGGCGAACATCCGGCTTCAGGCGACGCGGCAGACTGCGCGCCTGAGCCACCCGTTCGGTGAATGAGATGAAATCGAGATTTCTCACAGTGGCTTCAATCGTAATGACTGTGGCGTTCGCCGTCGGATGCACCACTGATCGCGGGCACAAGATGGTTCGTGGGGAAGATGGACGTATTATTGAATATACGGATCTGGTGGAGGAATCCAACCGGCGCATCATACAGGGCTTTGCCCCAGAGGTGATACAGGACAACTGGCGCCCAATCCTCGGCAATGGCTCCATCGCAGACGATGGCAGAAGCTACTCTCAATGGGAGGTGATCTACCGACACCCGACAGATCCTGACACGAGTTTCCGCTTCGTCCATATTCACTACGTCGTGACAAATGGGGTGCCTCGCCTTGCCATGTTTACAAGGGGTCGAGCCAGACGACGGAATCAGTATCTCCTGCTCGAGAGCACCGTTGTACGAGAACCCGAGGTTCGCCTCGATCATTCACAGGTGGGACCTCAACTTGGATCACCAGGCACCGAACAATGGGCTGCACCATTACCTTCTGAAGGCGCGCCTTCAGAAGGAAGGTGAGCCCGACCGTTGGCCCTGCATGACGATCTGAGAGAAATGAACCACGGAACACACGGAGTACACGGATTCGGGAGGACGGCAATCGGTGCGCCGGAATCCACCCGTGTGTCGGGTTCCCTCCGTGTGTTCCGTGTGGTCCGTGGTAAAGAGACGAATCGGGGGCCAACAACCGCCTGCACGTTAGCGGCGGGGGCCGCCGCAACGTGAGGCGCGGCGTTCGGAGCGACACAGGAAAAAAACTGGAAGATCAGAGTTTCTTCGTCTTACTCTTTGTCTCACTCTTCGTCTGGAGCCCGGCGAG
>JAFGHX010000038.1 GCA_016929905.1 Kiritimatiellia bacterium | reverse complement strand
GCGGCACGCGTTGATCCCGACCTTCCTGTCCCTCGAGGCATTCAGCAGCGCCCTGGGCAAGGACATGTTCCCGCCCGATTTCGAAAACTACACTTACGGCCTTCTGTAGTGAACGGAAAGAACTACCCGCTCAACCCGAAGACGAAGCCGAAGAGTCCGCCGAACTACCCCGGGAACTGGCGGCTCGAGGTCGCGCCGCCGGCGCCGGCGGAACGCGACCTGTTCCTGAACGTGCTGATGCCCGTGGACAAGGATCAGTCCTCCATTCCGGCCGTCACGCGACTCGAGGCCGCCAACATGCTGGGCAGCCTCATCCAGGGCGAACGGGGCGAGCCCGACACGGTCGTGTGGTTGGCCCGGGACAAGGACACGCTGGACACGACCGAGTCACTCAGCTACCGCCTGCCGGGCGACGAGCCGGCTCGCCACCTGATCGCGGATCTTCCCGTCAACGTGGACTACGAGATCCGGCTGGACGGAAAGGTTGTGCAGGCCCAGGGGACGCAAGACTCGCGAACCCAAACGGGAATGAAGAAAGATCTTGCGCCATCGTGTTCGCTTTGGTTCACGACCGGTGCGGGCGGGACGATCGCGATTACGCCGGTTGGACGCTGATGCGGGAATCAGGGAAGAAGGCGGACCTACTGGCGGCGCGCGGCGGCAATGGCGTTGGCTTTGTCGGCTGGAATCGCGGAAACGGCCGCAAACTCCCAAGCCAAACCGGGCTTCGAGACCGTCCGCATGCCCTCGCAATTCGACGCGATCACAAGCCGGCCGGACTTCACATACGATCTCCCGGACCCCTACGCGCTGTTCGGGGGTGGAGCAGTCCGGCCGCGGCCGGCCGTGGGATCTTCTTTTGCGCTACGGGGCATCGAAAGAACCCGCCATCGGGCGCGCCCCAATCGGAAGCACATCCTACGGCCACAATCCTGCGTGGCAGCCATCCGATGCACGACAATCCGTTCTGGTGCCATCTCATGGCATCCCGGAGAATGCCCGTAGGGCGGAATAAGAGAGGAGGCTTCACGATTCGGGCGGGCATGCCATACGGTCCCCGGCTACGAGGCTATCGCGAGAACCGGCCGGACCGTCCGTTGCATGGCCGCATATTGCCCAGCCTACCAGGCGAACGGGTCCGGGGCGACAATGAGCTGCCGCCGATGCAGGAGGGGCTGGGCGTTGCCCGGCACGGTCACGCGCGCGGCCAGCGTGTAGATGCCTGGCTTGAGCGCGCGAGTCTCGAATGTGCCCGTCATATCGGAGCCGCCGAGCGTAACGGACTGCTCCGTGATCGTGCGCGTGCCGCTCAGCAGTGCGATGCGTGCGGCGCCTTCTTTGGCCGTGCTGGTCACGGTCCAGTCGATCGGCTCGCCGATGTAGTATTCGTCCAATTCGGTCGTGATCCGGAGCGGCGGCTCATCGAAGACCTGCAGGTGCAGGTCGTCGATGTAGTAACGGGCTTCCCGCGCGAGCGCCGGTTGCTTCGGTACCTTGCCCCAGAGATGGATGTCCAGCCGCTCGGTCTTCTCCTTGACGCGGCCTTCAGCCTCGAAATGGTTCCAGACGGTGATGTCCTCCATGCCACGGCCGTAGACGGCGGCGTCGCCGATGAAGTTGCCGGCGGCGAATTGACGCAGCCGCAGGCCGGGGCAGAGCACGCCGCCGTGCACGCGGACCCACATGCCGACCTTGACGCGGTTCCCGCGCATCTTCGCGGCCGTTTCTTCGCCTATCTGCACGTTGACGACAAGGTATTGGTCGCCCTCACTCGCCGCGCCTTTGCCGGCGGCCTTGCCGAAGTCCCATTTGAGGGAGTACTTGCCGGAGTGCGCTTGCTCGGTCGTGACGGACAGGGCGCCGACCGGCTCTTGGAGCGTGGCGGCGAAGGGATCGGAGACGTCATAAGGCCAGCCGGGCAGCCCGTTCTTCTCAGGCCCGTTTTCGAAGCCCGGGTTCGGCAGCATGTTCTCGTGGAATGCGGCGGCGACTTCGGAACGTGCGACAACGGGATAGAAGGGGAGCACGTGTTGGCGATGGCCGGCAAGCCTCAGGATTTCGCGGGCGAGCCGCCAGCGATAGCGGTTGAAGCTCGGCGTGTTGACCACGCGCGGCTCGTCGAGCCCGACGATGGGCGCAAGCACCTGCTCCGCCGCATGGGCCGCCGTTGTCTTGCCCTGCCGCTTGGCCCGCGCGATCTGTTCTTGCAGGGTTGCCACGTACCGGCAATCGTCGATGCCTTCCCTGGCCGCCTCCCAGTAGATCGTGGGGATCGGCTTGTCGAGCCCGGGAAACACGACGTTCCAATCCTTGTGCCCGCCGTCGAAATCGTTGTACGGGTTGGCGTAGGTCGCGGCGAAGCCCCAGGCGGTCGCCGTTTCCGCGCCCGTCTTGAGGAAGTCGAACCCGGTCATGCCGCGGCTGACGCCCAGCGAATGGCCGTAGAAGATGCCGTTGTTGTAGTACCAGAACGGGTGTCCGGCCCGCGCTTCCTGGCGCACCTTCTCCGGCAGATAGCGGGGGTAGGCGTAGATCCGAACGTCGACCAGATCGCCGAGCCGTTGAATGCAGTTCGCATTCACCGTTGTGGCCGTCTTACAGCCGGGCACGCGCTGTACGGCACGCAGCGTGTTCTCGGCGAACACGTAGCGGTTCTTGGTCTTCGTGTTGCCCGGCTCGTCGATGGGAAAATAGAGAAGCGGCGGCCAGTTCCGCCGCTCTGCCTCCGCCTGCACGTACCGGACCAGGCCCTCGACCGCCTTGAGCGCCTTCGGGCTGAATGTGCCGGGTACGTGTTTCCCGGACTTGTCCCGAAACTCATACTCGTAGTCCCGGCACGTGTATTCGAAGCAGACGACAACGGGGGCGTCGGACCCGACACGCTTGAAGTACTCCATGTCGCGTATCAGCCCGGAGATATCGTACGTGAAGCGGCCGTCGGGCGCCTCCGTGGCCCGCGCGGAGAAGTTGATGAGCCCGGTATCGAAACCGTGGTTGCGGTAGTCTTCCATCTCCGCGCGTGCGATCCGGTCGATCTCCGCCTTCGTGTTGCGCCCGCGCCGCGCCGGGCCGCGTATGCCGCCGAGCGGCGGGAACGCGTCGAACCATGTTCCCCAATGCCTGTCTCCGGGACGGGAGAGCCGGAACGGCAGCACGAGCAGCCGCCACTCGAGTTCCGTCGGTGGCGCGGCTTCCGGGCGGATCTTGAGGCGCATACGGTAGTTCCCCGGCCGCGCCGTGTCCGGGACGCGCACGGTCAGCCACCACTGTTTGACCTCGCCGGCATTGATCCGCGTGGATCCGGGCGTCGGCGGATCGATCCGTTCGGGGATGGTCCGGTACGTACCCTTTGCCCCCGCGTACGAGGTCCGTTGCCGCCAGCAATGGACGACGCCGACCTCCACGTGTTCCCGGCCGATCCGTTCGCCCCGCTCACCCATGAAATCGGACAGTTCCACAGCAACCGCGCCGAGGTCTTGCTTCGGATAGACGCTGAAGGACGCGGGTTCGAACTCGCCCGGCGTGGCGAACGCGGTCACGGGTCTGCCGATCTCCGCGCGGAGCGGGATCGAGACGGGGTAGACCATCGCCATGGGCTCACGCACGAAGACGACGTAACCGCGCGCCGTTTCCTCGGGCGCGAGTTTGAGCGGCGGGTTCTTCGAGACGAACGGCGTTTCGCGCCAGTGCGCGAGATCCGAACCCAGAACGAAAAAGATGTCGCGCTCGAGGTCCGCCGCAACGCGCTTCAGTTCCTCGCCCGGTGTGCCGATGACCAGGCCGTTTACCGTCCAGCCGTGCCGGCCCTTGAACGCCAGGCTCAGCTTGCCGCGCTCGGCACACGCTTCGAACGGTTCCATGCAGACGAACTTGCGCCGGGGCAGGCGCACCTCGAGCTTCTCGACGCCGTTGGCCCAGACGTCGAACAGCGGCGGCGCCCAGTGCGGGTCGCCGGCGATCAGCCAAACGGTGTACGGCCCGTCCGGCAACGCGACATGAAAGCTGTTCTCCGTCGGGCCCTCGATCAGGTCGGCCGTCAGGTCCGTCGCCTGGCGCTCGGCCCCGTATTTCGTCTCCTTCTTTTCCGCCCCGCCGCGATCGAACGCGAGCAGGCCGTCGATCGATTCGAAACCGTATCCCTTCCCCCCGCCGAAGGCGTCGTGCGGCGTCACTTTCGTGAACCCGGGGCGGACAATGGACTCCGAGGTGCCGAAGTCGAACTTCAGGACTTCCGCCGATGCTGCGCCGGCGATCAGCAGCGCCAGGCAACACACCGCCGATGCTTGGCCGTTGATGTGCTCGCTCATGGGTTCCAGGGGGAAGACAGTAGCGGAATCGGGCTGGAATCGTCAAGATGTGGGAATGCGCTCGTCTGTAGCGCGCCCCGACGACAGGCGGCTTTTCTCGTCGTATTCTCGCCGGTATCGGCCTATTCTTGTTCTCTTGTCCTTTTTTTCTGTCCGGGCGCGGAATTCGGCGGACATCCTTCAGGCAGAGAGGGCACGATATGGCGGCACACGAGCAGGCGCGCGAGCCGGACGACGGGCGGCTTCTGGCCGAATTCAACGCGACCGGCGCCGAGACGGCGTTTCGGGCGCTGGTCGAGCGGCACACGGCGATGGTCTACGGGATCTGCCGGCGCGGGCTGGCGGGCGACGCGGACCTGGCCAAGGATGCGGCCCAGGCCGTGTTCATCATACTGGCCAAGAAGCCGAAGGGCATCCGGACCCGCGGCATGCTCATCAGTTGGCTGCTGAGAACGTCGAATTTCGTGGTGGCCAATATCCGGCGTGAGCGGGCGCGGCGCAAGCGGCGCGAGGAGGAGGCGGCAGCCATGGCGGAACACGAGAAGCAGAGCGGCTTGGACGTCTCGTGGTGGACCGGCGTGCAGGAGTATCTGGACAGGGAAATTGCGCGCCTGCCGCGGATCGGGCGGGATGCGCTCGTCCTGCATTTCCTGCGCGGCATGCCGCGCCGCGCGGTGGCCGCCGAGCTCGGCTGCTCGGAGGCGGCGCTCGACAAGCGCATCGCGCGTTCGCTGGGACGGCTCAGAACGCGACTCGGCAAGTACGGCGCGGCGGTGTCGGCCGGCGCGCTGGCCATGCACCTGGGCGAATGCGCGGCCGAAGCCGCGCCCGCCGGCCTGACGGCCGCCTGTCAAAGCATCGCCTTGGGCGAGGCGGCCGGCGGCGCGGCGAGCGGCGCAGCCGGCCTCATGGCCCGGGGCGCATTGCGGATGATGACCCTGGCAAAGCTCAAGGCGGCCGCGGCCGTGGCCGGCGCCGTGGTCGTGACCGCGGCCGCCGGCGTCGGGGCCGTGAAGCTGGCGGCAAGGCAAGATGCGGCGCCCGTCCCGGCTGTCGCGGAGCCGGTCGCGGTCGAGCGCGGGCATGCACGGATCTTCTTGACGGCAAAGGACCTGCCGGCTCTGCGGAAGCGGATCGAAACCACGCATTCCCGGCAGTGGCGCGGCATGAAGAACTGGGCGGACCGCCGCATGGGC